>JAIBJL010000014.1 GCA_020029545.1 Gammaproteobacteria bacterium | reverse complement strand
GAGCGGCGTTATTAAATTGCGATGGCGATGGCCTGGTGATGACCGACCAGAAAGCACCATTACGATGGTAATTTCTGAAATCAAGAAAAAAGGCAAGGGGCTATTTGGTATCAATGAAACGCCTTCCATCATCACTAACTACCCGGACGCGATAGAAGTAAGGGGGCAGATTGTGAGCGGGCCAGATGTAAATAAGAAAATTTTGCTAACGATGCCTGGATATGAGTTGCCCGAGAATTTGAAGGTCGGGGAGACCGTGAAGTTGTCACTGCTGAACAAAACGACGTGCATCGGCATCGAAAGACGGCAGTAAAAAGATTTCCGCTAGAAATCCGTAATCGCTCCATAAATCTCATTCTTTCTCGCTACCACTGAGGGCTGCAAGCTCCACCTCCAGGCACGAGGAGCCCGCTACAGGAACGCTGCCGGCAGCGCTGCGCAGCTTCAGGCAGGACTCGACCAGCGCACTCCTCGAATGTGGTGAGGATGGTGGGTATGTTCCGGCGACACCCTATGTGCTGGCACACTCTCACTCAAGAGAGACTTCTTGTATCAACCTGGGAATAGCTTGGGAATAGCTAGCGCGGTGTGCGTAGCGAATCGGAACTATCGTTTGCCACCGCCCCAATCGTGCGGTGACCTGCACCTGAACCTGTCGCGATACAACCAACGGGTCCGCCGGAGCATACCCGCCATCCTTACCGCATTCGCAGCCGCCCCCCACCGCACTTAAATCAGCGCGACCGACTCGCCACCTTCGGCAACGCCTCGTGGAATCTCAGCAGGCGCCCCGCATTCGCCAGCACCAGTAAAGTACTCAGGTTGTGCAGCAACGCGGCGATCATGGCGCCGGCACCGCCCAACAATCCGAATGCCGCCGCGCCGACAATGGCGAGTGTCCAGCCCAGGCCCAGTATCACGTTGACCAGCAACGTCTGGCGACAACGACGACTCAACCGGATGCAGGTGCCCAACCGTCGCAGGTCGCTGCCGATCAGCACCACATCGGCGGAGGCCAACGCGATATCCGACCCGCCTGCCCCCATCGCCACACCGACGACGCCGGCCTTGAGTGCCAGCGAATCGTTGATGCCATCGCCGACGACCATCGGGCGGAATCCCGCATCGATCTCCCGTGTCACGCGGGCCAGCTTGTCTTCGGGCAAGGCCTGGGACTGCACATCAGCTATGCCCACGTCCTGTGCGAGCGCATTTGCCACCGCCTCACGGTCGCCGGTCAAGAGTAGCTGCCGGCCCAAGCCAAGGGCTCGCAAGTCGAGCAACGCCGTCGCGGCTTCGGGCCTGACCGTGTCAGCGAGCAACAGCCAGCCGAGAAATTTGCCGCCCAGTGCGATGCCCGCAATCGGGCCGTCATGCGGAGGCAGTGCCGTCGTCGTCACCTCAAGTTGTTCGAACAACTCAGGTCGGCCGAGCGCCGCCGGTCCTGCCGGCGTACTGGCCGTCACGCCGAGCCCGGCACGCTCATGCAGTTCCTCCAGCGGCAGCTGCGATTCGGCGGGCACGAGGCGCGCCAACGCACGGCTGACCGGATGACTGCTGGCGGCGCCGAGGCTTGCCGCCAATTGCAGGAGTGTCGTGCGATACCCGCTGTCCTCGCGGAACGCGTCATCGGCCACCAGGACTTCCTGCAGACGCAGCGATCCGTAAGTGAGCGTGCCGGTCTTGTCGACGATCAGTGAGGTGGTATCCGCCAGCTCTTCGAGAAATGCCGAACCGCGAATCAGAATGCCATGCCTTGCAGCGACGGCAATGCCGGCAATCGCCGTAGCCGGCGCCGACATCGCCAACGCACAAGGACAGGCGGCGACCAGCACCGCCAACATCGCCTGCGGACTGTGGGTCGTGAACCAGGTGACCGCGGCGATCAGCAGCACCAGGATCAGATATTGATTGGCGTAACGCTCCAACAGTCGCGTGATCGGTGGCTTGGAACGTTCCGCGCGCTGCATGAGCGCAATCACTTTGCCGAGCGTCGACGCTTCACCGGTACGCGTCACTTCGATATGCAGCAGGCCATCGAGACTGATCGAGCCACCGAATACGTGCATGCCGACAGTCGCTTCCAGCGGCACGGACTCGCCGGTGATCGGCGCAGTGTCGAGGCTGGCCTGTCCCTGCAGCACCACGCCGTCTGCCGGTACGCGATCGCCGGCTCGAACTTCGACGTGATCGCCCGCCCGCAGCGCATCGTTGTCGACTTCCGTCACTGCGCCCGCGGGGTCGAGACGCCGTGCCCGGCTGCGAGTCAGGCGGCCCAGGGCATCGATCGCCTCGTGCGAACCAATGACACTACGCTCTTCGAGTACATGGCCGAAGATCATGACGATGGGCAGCAGCACTGCCGTGATCAGATCGCCGGTCGCCCATGCACCGGTCATCGCGATGGCGATCAACAGATCGGTGATGCCGTGCAGATCGGGATGTCGCAAGCTGTACCAGCCCGCGCGCAGCACTGGCATCGCGACCAGCAACGCCGCCGCGCCGATCAACAGCTGGGCGACGCCCGCCTGCGTCGGCGCGCTCCAGGACCACAACAGACCCAGCACCAGCAATCCGAGTGCCAGCATGGCCAGCGTCAGTCGCCGCGCCGCGGTGCGTTGCTCATCGCGGGTGAGCATGCTCCCGATTGGTGCCGCTGCGGCCTGCGGTTCAGGCATCACGATGTTCATGGCTGCGCCGCCGCGGGGACGATCAAGCGCGATTCATCGGCCGCATCGACCAGCGTAACCGAACCCGCTTTGGCCAGGATCGCCGCCATGCGTTCACGATAGACGCGCGCCGCGAGGCCAGGGTCGACGCGATCTTTCAGCGACTGCGCCAGTTGCGCAATGGCCGCCGTGTCGGTGCGCGCCTTCGACACGCGCTCCGATGCCTGGGCGTTCGCTACCTGCAACAGGCGATCCGCCGCTTGCGTGGCATTCTGCAACGACCAGGCCGCATCATTGCGCGCCTCCGCGAGGTTGCGCTCGACCATTTGCGTCGCGGTCAGTACGGTGTTGAATGCGGAAACTGTGGCGCTCGGCAGCGAGGACTGCACGTCGACACGCGTCGCTTCGATCCCTAAACCGGCACCGCTGTGGCGCAGCAGTGCCAGGCGTTCGTTGACATGACGCAGCAGGTCGCCGCGCAACCGTTCGCGCTGACTCGCTGCATCGCTTTGTGCCGCCAGCAGTTCGGGGCGAGCGACCAGAATCGTATCCAGATCGCGCGCCGCACACACGAAGACAGCACTTCGCGTCACCAGGCGATCGAGTGCCGCGGCGAGGTAAGCCTGTTGCAACACATATTGATAGGGATCGGTGACTTTATAGAACACGCGCACATCCAGCTGCACGATGCCGGTATCGCCGGTCAGCAGGAAGCCGGAGCCCGCCAGCGCATCGTCGAGTGGCGCCGCTTCATCATCATCGGCCGACGCCATTTCGGCCTGGGTGGCGGCCGGTGCGCGCAGCAGTGTGGTCACCTGTCGCTCGATGAGCGTTTCGGCAGAAGGCAGCAGGATCACCTGCTCGAAAGGCTGCGGCCACGCCAGCAACAGACCGGCGTGCTGTATGCGATGCAGTGCCCCCATGCGCACGACGACAGCGCTGTTCTCCGCATTCACCTGTTGCACATTCGAGGTGACCCAACGCAACGCCACCATCAATGTCACTGCATACAGTGCAATGAACGTCGCGCGACCTGCCTGTATCCAGGCACTGCGTTCGCCCGTGGAATGTCCGGATGCCACTATTCGCCCTGGATTGTCGAGTCGACCGCCTTCGGGCCGTCCACCAGCGCACGAAACGGCGCCGCGTCCGTACGCAGAATCAGTTTGGTCCCGGGATTCACGATGGTTCCCAGCGTGTCGAGCGAGCGCAGCATCCGGTACAGCTGCGGCGAGCCGCTGTAGGCGCGGCCATAAATCGCCGCCGCCTCGACGCGCGACTGTGCTTCGATGTCGGCCGCTTTCGCGGCCGCATCTGCCTGGATAATGCGGGCGTCACGTTCAGCCGCCGAACGGATCTCGGCAGCCTGTCGCTTACCGACCGCCGTGCGTTCGGTCGCAATGGTCTCGCGCTCGGCCCGCATGCGATCGACGGTTGCCGTCAACGTGACCGAGGGCAATGTCAGGCGCTCGATGCCGACCTGTGTGATGCGCACGCCATAGGTGTCGAGCAGTTGCTGGCCTATCTGCTGGCGCAGTCGCGCTTCGAAATCGCCGATGCGAATCCTGCTGGCATCGGTGTTGACCAGATCGGCCAGATCGTAACCGCTGGCCGCCGTCTCCAGCGCCGAACCGACAAAAGTACGAATCTGACGCGCAGCCTCGTCCGGTTGATTGCGCACTGCCCGCATGAAACGCTGCACGCTCGCCGCATCCGGCTGCACCTGCCATGCGACATAGGCCTGTACGATGATGCGCAGTCCATCGCGGGTACCCGAATCCTGCAGTCCGCTCGACGTGGTGCGCAAACGCAGATCGACCGGAATGATGGATTCGAACGGCACTGGCCAGCGCCACGCGAGACCCGGTTCGAGCAACACACGCTGCGGATTGCCGAAACGCGTGACTACGCTGGCTTCGCCGGCTCGTACCTGCACGAGGCTCGCCGTCGCAATTGCGAATGCCACGAGCACGGCAGCGACAATCAGCCGCCGCTTCGGCCAGCGTGTGCCGTGCGGTTCATCTTCGTGACCGTGATGATGTGCGTGAGTGTGATCAGGCGTCGACAAGACGACCTCGCTCCAGGGCGGTGTAGTGCACTTTATTGCCCTCGCGCGGCGGCGGTGGCGCCGAAGGGACGCAGATCAAGCGTAGGTGCCTGACCGGAGCGAATGCGATGATCGACAACGACGATTTGTGCAGTCGACAGGCCCGCAGTCAATTGCGTCAGATACTGTTCGGTGAGAAATGCCTTGCCTGCTTGACGATAAGCGTTGCGCTCGGCGGCAAAGCGTAGCCCGACCACGTCAGCGCTGGTGCGTGCTTCGCGAGCCGCGGCAGTCGATTTGTCCTTTGCCAATGTGGCGTTGAGTTGCGCCTCGTTGACCTGTTGTGCCGCACGGCCACGCTCGCGTGCCATGCTTTCCTGAACCTTGATCTGCGCGGCCTGGACGGAGTGATAGGCATTGGCCGCGCCCGCCGGCGGATGCACTGCTTCGATCAGGGTCGCGAGAATGTCAATGCCGCTATGCACGGCGTCGAGATCCCGTTGCACTGCCTGGCGAACGGCCGCCGCCAGCACCAGGCGCTGCTCGCCCAGCACTCCATCCAGGGTACGCGATGCGAAGTCCCTGACCAGGATGCGGCTCGCCGTCGTGCGCAGCAGCGCTGCCACGTCAGTGCTGCGATACGTCGCCGCCATGGCCGCCGCGTCGCTGAGTCCAATTCGATACACGAATCGCACATCCATGTTGACGATCTGGAAACTCTGCCGCTCGCCAGTGGCACTGGCGATGATCTGCGTATTCTCGCTCAAGTGCGATTCATCCCAGAGACGATTCGCCGCATCAGGTGCGGGGCCGTCGGCGCTGCTGAGATCGGGCTCGGTGGCGTCGTCGGTGCCGATCGTTGCTGCCAGCGCGTGCACCACACCGTTCTCGACCGGTCGTACTCTCGCCAGCAACCACGGCAACCCGACATGCACGCCCGGTTGCAACACTTCGATAGGGCGACCGAAGCGCTCGTAGATACCGCGACCGTCGATGGGAATTTCGCGAACCCCTGTGGCCAGCCAGCCGATCCACACGATCGCCCCCAGCACCGGCAACACAGCCCGCCGCATGTAAGCGAACGCCCAGCTTTGTCGCAGGTCGATACCGAAGCGCGCATGCAGCTCGTTCTGCAGCGTATGCAGCGGGCGCGGCGGCCAACGCCACAGACTCGCCAGGACGCTGTCCGCCAGCAGACGCGGCTCGATCCGATCGCTGTTGCGCACGAACAGCGACAGCAATGCGCGTAATGCAATTTCGGCAGCGACCACGGCCGGCAGCAGACCGCTGACCACCGCAACGCGCGGTACCCACCCCCGTGATGTCGCCGCGAAGAACAGGCAAAACGCCGCCAACAGCAGTACGGCGATCGCAATGCGCGTCAGTTGCGCCAGCAGCGGCGCCTCCGGCCATTGCACCGTGGTCAGGGTCGAGAAGTACCGTTCCAGCACCAGCGACACGAAGGCGACGAGCAGAGCGATGCCCCCGGCGACATACCCCGCGCGACCGAGTGCGGGAGCATCGAGCATCAGATTCCAGCGACTGGCGACCAGCCAGACGACCGCAGACGCGAGCAGCACTACCCACGCCGCGACTGACCCATCACTGCGCAGCGCGCGTGACAGCGCACCGACGACAGCGTCGAGCCCCTGCGCGATGCGTAACCATCGCTGCCCCGCGGCGATGCGGGATGCGATGCGCTCACGAAACCGGCGCAGCCAATGCGGTGTGTGCGCGGGAGTGATCGCAGCCGCGCGCCAGCGTGCAACCCAGTACGACGATTGCATTCCGACACTGAGCAGCAGAAATGCCGCCGTGCAATTGCGCAGCAGCGGCGACCAGAAAGGATCGGCGTTAAAGAACGGCAAGAAGCTGCCCGAGAACAGGGCCGCGGCGATCAGTCCGGTGGTCAGCGCAAGGCGTGCCGCCACCGACTTGTGTATTGACGCACGCTGGAAACGCGGTAACTCACGCAGGTCCAGACCGTCGACATCGAGATCCAGGCGCATGACTACAACGGCGCCAGTTGCACCAACGACGAACGCGCAGGCGCAGGCCAGTCTTGCCGTGATTCAGTACCACTCGCCATTTCAGTCGCGTTCTGCATCCATCTCCGCTTACCGGATACAGACGCGACGCCGGGCATATCCCCTACAGGGTCCTGGCTAGTCTTCACTCAACTCCTGCGGATCGATCCCCAGCAGCTCGCACACGCGAACGGCCACTTGCACCAGGATCTGCGAGCAGGGTTCGCAGTTGCTGCCGCAGCACATCGGCCACTGCGTGATCGGCATCAGCAACAGCGGTCGCACGCAATCGAGGTAGTAATCCTGCAGACCGCACTCGGCACCCGCCTGCGAGAGTGCGCGATCGAATTCAGGACTGCGGATGTTGAGCATGGCGTGAGTATTCACTGACAACGGCTAACGGGCCACGGGCTACAGGCGACGGGCTACGGCCAGAACTGGAATCCACGCCACTGCTTTTCTGATCGTTGCCCATAGCCCGTCGCCTGTAACCCACGCAACGCATCAATGCCCTCCCTGCACCAGCAGCCCGCGGGCGCGGAGTGCTTCGGCCAACTGCGCTTCGATGTCGGCGGCTTCGGCTCGACGGATGCGTTGCAGGTGCAGCGTCGGGCCGCAGAGTAGTTCGAGTCCGCGCTTCAGCACGCTGCCGGCGGCGCGGATGCCCTGCTTGTGCTGGTCGAATCGCAGCGCTGGATCGTGCGAGGTCATGCCGACATAAATACCGAAGCGCTGTGTCGGTCGATCCGTATAGTCGAGCAGGATCAGATATAGATTGCTGCGTCCGCGCTGGGCTGGGGAATACAGCGCAGTGGTTTCATAGACGAGCGACAGCCATTCGATATGCTGCGTCGGCAGCCACGCTGGAATGGAATCGGCGGCGTGTTGCCACAAGGCCGCAAGCGCCGTGTCGATGTGAACGGCCATGTCGCCACGCATCCAGCGTTCATGGATGCAATGCGCACCGGTTACGCCATCGGCCTGTGCGAGAGCAGCGTCGAATCTGGCCGCAAGCTCACGCGTTGCCAGCAATCGAAACGGGCGATCCGATGGCCACATTGCGGACTTCGTTGCGCGCATCGGCATCAGTAGAACTGTAGTTGAACGCAGAAGGCGGTCGATGTCACGATAGCTGCCTGTTGCTCACCAGATCGCACCGGTTGTCATGAATTACACACGAACAGGATACCTAGCGCTGGCTGCCTCAGTGTGCGGCGCTGTCATAGCGATGCAATCCACCGCACCGGCGGCTGATCAACCCGCGTCTGGCAGCAAGCCCACGGTCGCAAGCAAAGTCCCTGCTGCGGCAACGGCCCTCACCGTCTACAAGAATGCCACCTGTGGCTGCTGCGGCAAATGGGTGGAGCATATGCGGCAGCATGGATTCAAGTTGACCGTGCACGATGTGGACAACATGAGTCCCATCAAGGAACGAGTCGGCCTGCCGTATGGCATGGGCTCGTGTCACACGGCAGAGATCGGCGGCTATTTCATCGAAGGTCATGTACCGGCAGCCGAGGTCGCGCGCCTGCTGCAGGAAAAGCCCAAAGCCAAAGGCCTCGCCGTACCGGGGATGCCCATCGGTTCACCAGGCATGGAACAAGGCAATCAGCAGCAGCCGTACGATGTCATGCTGGTCAAGGAAGACGGCAGCACGAGTGTGTTTGCGCACTATCCGAAGTAACGGCTTCTTGAAAACTGCGAGCAAGTAGTTCTTACACCGCAACGATACGCACTTTATTGCGTCGGCAAATGCCGCTATGTAACACTCGATGCATAGGACTAAGACGTAAATCGAAGCTGCCTGAGGCTTCCATCCGGATTTATAGCAGCTGACAGGGAGAAGGGCTCATGGGCCAAGGATTGGGGAGCATTTAGTGCACTGCACGGACCGCAGTGGTTGGCATGTTCACCCACCAATTCATGTCTATTCGGTGCTGCGTCCCTTCGCGGGTCGCTGTCATGCCCCGCACGTGATTTTGCATGAACTCGCTCCTTCGCCCAGAGTTCGCACAAGGACGGATTGATTGTGCGCATGGCAATACTATTCGCTCGGCCAATCTCCAGTTGGATGCAAGTTTCAGGTGCGGTCTGCCATCGCCGCAGTCAATCACCTAGGTGATATTCGGGTCCTCCACAAACGCACGGCTGTCCAGGACGCGCTGCAATCTGAGCAAGGAACGATCCGCATTCAATCGCCAACTGCCGGGATCGACCGACGAGTCAACGAAGGACAAGTCGCCAAGCGCGGGGAAGTGCTATTTGTTCTCGTACATAAACATAGAAGCACTTTGCGATAGGACGTGATTGTTAGATCTGCATTACAGAGGGAATGCTTATGTTGTCAGTGAGAAGAAAGATCAAAAAGATAATGCTTTATCGTTTTCTCAATCGGTATCCAGATCTTAAGTTGCGTTTTGAAGCCCTCAAGGACTTCGCCAAACAAGTGCGATCCAGCGAATATCATCTGACCAACAAATGCAATATTCGATGTCAAGGCTGCTGGTTTTTTTCCAATGATTTGGACAAAAAAACGGAAGAGCTCATGGATTTGGCACAAATAGAGACAGTCGTGCAAAGCCAGGCTCAAAAAAACCAAACAGCCGCTTTGTTGATTGGCGGTGAACCGACTTTAGTCCCCGAAAGAGTTAAGATTTTTCAGAAACACCTTAAGTACATCACCATATCAACAAACGGTTTGAAAAAACTGCCCATGGAAGGTTTCGAGAACGTGGCCATTGCCATCAGTGTTTTCGGGGGTGGATCACTAGATGATAAACTCCGGGCCTACGGACCGACCGGTAAAGCCTTTAGCGGGCTTTTTCAGAAGGCCTTGGACAACTATAAAAACGATCCACGCGTGCAATTCGTGTACGCCATTACAGAAAAAGGCATCGAACACATTGAGTCTACGGTTAAGGCCATTCGTCAGAATGGCAACACCCTTTATTTTAACTACTACGTAGAGTACGACAAAAAAGGACACTCGCAGGGGCATCCGGATACCTCACGTCTTATTAACGAAGCCCTTCGTATGTGCGAAAAATATCCCGACACCGTTCTCAGCCACCCCTACTTTGTGAAGGCGATGATCACAGGGAAAACTGATTGGGGCGAGTTCGGTTACGAAAGTTGCCCCTCCCTCAGTACGGACTACGCTGGTCACGAACGAAGAAAGCAGAATGGCAACCCTATACTACCGGGCTTTAACACCTACTTCGCCGACATGAAGACGGTCGCGTTTTGTTGCACCTCCGGAAGCTGTGACAAATGTCACGACGCCCATGCAGTCGCCAGCTGGATCATGGTCAGTTTCAAACACTTTATGAAAAACAAGGAGTCCCTTCGCGCTTGGATTGAGATGGCGGAAAGTTATTGGAAATTCTTTATCTGGTCTCCGTTTGCGGACAAATCAGTGGTTTCTATTAAAAGATCCCCAGAAATGAATGCTCCCGTTTTAACTCATTTTTAGCATGGAAACTCTTTGCATCTTAGCCCGTGACCGCGAACCGTTGACCGCCAATTTATTTCTTGCTCACGACAAAAATAACGTGTGCGTCATCCATTCGGCCACGGCAACCAGTCAGAAGCTTTATTTCAAGTTCGCTCATTATCTCGCGTCGCGGGGATTCAGTGCCTTGACCTACGATTATCGGGGCATCGGACTCTCCCTAGCCAATCGGCAAACTCTTAAAGAGCAAAACAGAGGCATGACGGATTGGATCAAACAGGACGCGAGCGGAATCCATGATTGGGTCCAAAAAGAATTCCGCGGGGCCCAGGTCTGTACGGTCGGCCATTCATTCGGCGGACAACTGATTGGATTGCTGGAGAACTCTTTTCAAATCCAAAAAGCTCTCCTGGTATCGTGTCCGACGGGCTACTGGAGGATGACTCCCTTCCGCACACGGCCCAAACTCTTATTTTTTTGGTATTTTTTGGTTCCATTTTTTATGGCCGTCCTCGGCTATGTACCGTTGAAAAAACTGGGTTTAGGTGAAGATCTTCCGGCTGGCGTGATTCGCCAATGGCGAAAATGGTGCCTTCATCCGGATTACATTCTCTCCGAGATGAGTTCTGAAGAAATTCAGCGGTACAAGCATTTCCCTGGCTACGTCATGTCCTATGGATTTCTCGATGACTCTTTCTTGACCCCAGAAGGTCTTCTTAAAATGTTAAGTGCTTATCCGCAGGCTCGATCTCAATACCGACTTTTTTCGCCAGAAGAAATTTCTAAACAAAAAGAAATCGGTCATTTCGGCTTTTTTAAAGAGCAAATGCAATCACCCCTTTGGGAGGAAGCCGTCAATTGGCTGCAGGGCTGAAACCTTCGCTACCGAAGTCCTATGGTCATTGCGTCGCGCCAATAGCCGGAACGAATCGGCTACGCTGACCAGAACCGCTCGCTCGCGCTCACTTGCTGAACTTGCGCTTGGCCCCTGCGGCCTTGCCGTGGAACGGCGCGGACTTTCCTGGACGAGGTGACGCTGCACGGATCGCTCCCGACCGACCGGTCCCCGGTTTTGCATAGCCGGGCTTCACCGAGCCCGTCCGAGTTGGACTCGACCGAGGCGGACTCGAACGCACCGGCCGTTCGGATGGCATTCGCGGACGAAACGCAGGCTTGCCGGCGGCGCGCTCCGGTCGCTTCTCGAACGCTGGTGGAATCGGGCGCTCACGTGCTGCATCAGGCGCCGTGCCGCCGCGTGCCCTGCCGATCTGCAGCATCTGCCCGGCAACGCGCACCTTCTGCAAGGTACGAAACACATCCTTCGGCATGCCCTCAGGCAGATCCACGAAAGAATGATCTTCGCGAATGTCGACACGACCGATAAGACGGCCATCGAGACCCGCTTCGTTGGCAATGGCCCCGACAATGTTGCCGGGCTTCACGCCATGGACTTCGCCGACTTCCACGCGATAGGTTTCCATTGCTTCGTTGCCGCGTCGCGGGCGCTCCTCGGCGCCGAAGCGAGGACGTCGCGGTGCCGCCGACTCGGGCGCATCCGGCGCACGCTCGAACCTGGGCTTATCGTGGCGTCGCTCTTGACGAGGCGGACGATCAGCGGCGCGCTGTTCGCTGCGTGGCGCAGTTTCGCGTGGCGGTGCCACCGCCTCTTCCGCACGAATTCTTTCGCGCGCCGGTGGGGGGGTGTCAGCTTCTGCCGCAGGCAACACGCGCTCCACCGCGCGCGGCGGTTCCCAGGCGGCGCGCTCCTTGCGATGCGGCGCCGGGCTCTCCGCTCGACCTGATCTTTCTGCCCGCTCCGGTCTTTCTGGTCTTTCCGGTCGCTCCGATCGCTCTGGCCGCGACACTGAACGCGGTGTCGGCGCCGGCGGTTCGCGTCGCTCCGACAGTTGCAGCGGCGCCTTGCCTTGCACCATGCTCGCCAACGCTGCCGCGATTTCGATCGCCGGCACATTGTGTTCGCGCTCGTACTGTTCGAGCACACCGCGATAGTTGTCGATATCGCCGCCTGCCAGTGTCTCGGTGATCCGCTGCGTGAAGCGCAGGACACGCTGCTGATTCACATCGGCAATCGTCGGCAACTGCATCGGCTCGATCGTCTGGCGCGTCGCGCGTTCGATCACGCGCAGCATGTTGCGTTCGCGCGGCGCGATGAAAAGAATCGCCTCGCCGCTGCGTCCCGCCCGTCCGGTGCGCCCGATACGGTGCACATAAGACTCCGTGTCGTAGGGCACATCGAAGTTGATGACATGGCTGATACGCTCCACGTCGAGTCCGCGCGCTGCCACATCGGTCGCAACGACGATATCGATCTGCCCGTTTTTCAGGCGGGCGATGGTGCGCTCACGCAGCGTCTGCGGAATGTCGCCATTCAGCGCTTCGACGGCAAAGCCGCGCGCTTCCAGTCGTTCCGCGAGCTCCGCCGTCGATTGTTTGGTGCGGGCGAAGACCAGCATCGCGTCGAAAGTTTCGGCTTCAAGCAAGCGGGTCAATGCATCGAGCTTGTGCATGCCGCTGACCACCCAGTAACGCTGGCGAATGTTCGCTGCGGTCGTGGTCTTGCTGCGGATCGTCACTTCGACGGGATTGCGCAATTGTGTTTGCGCAATGCGGCGCACCGCAGCCGGCATCGTGGCCGAGAACAATGCCACGGTGCGTTCCTTCGGCGCCTGGCTGAGAATCCATTCCACATCGTCGAGGAAGCCCATCTGCAGCATCTCGTCGGCCTCATCGAGTACGACATGGCTTAGCACGGACAGATCCAGCGTCCCGCGCTTCATGTGATCCATCACGCGGCCCGGCGTACCGACGACGACGTGCACGCCACGTTTCAAGCTCTGCAATTGCGGCGTGTAGCTCTGGCCGCCGTAGATCGGCAGCACGTGAAAGCCTTTCATGCGCGATGCGTAGCGCTGAAACGCCTCGGCAACCTGGATCGCGAGTTCACGCGTGGGCACCAGTACCAGCGCCTGCGGAGGACGCAGGGACAGGTCGATGCGCGACAACACTGGCAATGCGAACGCGGCCGTCTTGCCGGTGCCTGTCTGCGCCTGCCCGACCACATCGGTGCCCGCGAGCAAATGCGGAATCGTCGCCGCCTGAATCGGCGACGGCGACTCGTAACCGACTTCGGTGATCGCCTCCAGCACCTGTTCGCTCAGGCCGAGGTCGCGGAATAGTTGTGACTCGGTCACGGGATCTGTCTTGGTCACAGCAGTTGGGACCGCATCATCATTGGCGCCGCTCAGGATAGGTACCTCGAAAAACGGACCACGCGAGGGAAAGTCCGGGACAGGGTGAGTCGGGCGCGATCGGGTGAATTGCCACCGAAAAGGAGTTTTCGGATGGAGGCGCCGCAGACGGAGGGCCGCGATTCTAACTGTTTCGCTGCGCCGGCGCGCCGAATTCGCAATGCAGCGCAGTAAGCCGCCAGCCATCCAGCCTGCTGAAATGAAGGCTAATCCAATAGAAACAGCAGACTACAGGTAAGACCGCAGCTTCCTACGACATTTGCAGTAGAGCCGGCACCAAGCAGCCGGCAAAAGTCACGCCTTTTGCCGGCGGCAACGAAGCCACCGTCTGAAAAAAGCGCCTCGGCGACTTTTTTCCAATGAACTAGGCCGCCTGCAATCCGATGCGGCTCACACGGCGACGCTGTTGACGCAGCGAACGTTCCAGCGTCAACACGCGACGGTGCAGTTCGCTGTCTTCCCATTGATGCATGAGCTTGTCCTTGGCGGCGGCCAGACGCTCCTGCTGCAGTGTCGCCCAATCAGCCGTGTGCTGGGCGAAGTGCGCCAGTTCCTGCTGCAGCATGTGCTGGAGTTCGGCCAGCCGACCGGCGTCGCCACATCGCTCCACGCGCTCCTGCGCCTGCTGCAACTGACGCTCGACCAGCGCCTGGTGAATCTGTACTTCCGGCACGCGCTTGAGCGAGCGCGCCAATCCGAGATACGAGCAGATAGCGATCAGCCACTTGGTGGGGTCGTACTGCCACCAGCGAATGCCATTGCGATAGTCCCACTGAAACAGATGGTGATAGTTGTGATAACCCTCGCCGTATGTGAAGAACGCCAGCAGGTCGTTATCGCGCGCGGTGTTCTCGGTGGTGTACGGACGACGGCCCCAGTAGTGGGCCAGCGAGTTGATGAAGAACGTGCAGTGGTGGCTCATGAAAATGCGCACGACACCCGCCAGCAGCAGGCTGCCCCACACATCGCCGTGCCACCAACCCAGCGCCAGTACGACGCCGAAATTCATCGCCAAAGCGACCGACAGGTAATGATCGTGCTGGAACTTCACGATCGGATTGTTCTCCAGATCGCGGGCATTGCGCAGATCGACCGTTCCGCTCGGATAGTTCTTGAGCATCCAGCCGATGTGCGAGAACCATAGACCGCGCTTGGCCGAGTACGGATCGTTGTCGACATCGTCGACGTGGCGGTGATGGATGCGGTGGCCGGACGCCCAGATGAGAATGCTGTTCTGCAATGCCATCGCGCCGAACAGCATCAGGATGATCTGCAGCGGCTTCGATGCCTCATAGCTGCGATGCGCCCAGAGCCGATGGTAGCCCATGGTGATGGCCATGCCATTGGCGCCCCACAACAGGATGAACCAGAGCCACTCGAAGGCATCGAAGCCGAAATTCCAGGCGTACCACGGGAACACCGTGAGCGTAGGCACCGTCGTGAGTATGAACATGATCACAGCGGGCCAGTTCCAGGGCGCCGGGGCGGGGCGGGTTTCCGTCATCGAGATCAAGCTCCAAGGGGGCTGAAGTGCAACGATATTCTGGTCAAGGCGCGCGAATGCTAGCAGGACCGGCCATTAAATCGCATGAGCGCCTCTCAAAAGCATGCAATTGCAGGGAAAGCCTCGGGTTTCAATGGAGTTTTTATCGGCCTGAACGCCCGGTCGCCGCGTGCTACGAGGGGCCGTCCATTGGCAGAATCGTGATCTGTGCCACAGTTGCACGCCGTGGCGGCGGGGGATCGACCTCGCTATTCTGCCGCGATGCCGCTGCGATCTGTCATTGCCACACGCTATGTGACCCCCTTGCACGAAGGCGGCTCGCTGCCGGCCATCGTCGAGGCCGACGACGAGGGCATGTACGTCCTCAAATTCCGCGGCGCCGGACAGGGCCCGAAGGCGCTGATCGCCGAGCTGTTGGGCGGCGAACTGGCCCGCGCTGCGCAGCTGCCGGTCCCGGAAATCGTGTTCATCGAGCTGGATGGCTCGTTAGCCCGCACCGAACCCGATCCGGAGATCCAGTCGCTGCTTCAGGCAAGCACCGGCCGCAACCTCGCGCTGGACTATCTGCCGGGCTCGGTGATGTTCGATCCCGTGTCGGTTACCCCGGATGGCGCATTGGCCTCGCGGATCGTCTGGCTGGATGCCTTCATCACCAATGTCGACCGCACGGCACGCAACACGAATATGCTGCTGTGGCATCGCCGACTGCAGTTGATCGACCATGGTGCGGCGTTCTATTTTCATCACGCCTGGGACGAGAACTGGCTCGAACGCAGTCAGGACCGCTTTCCAATGATCAAGGATCACGTGCTGCTGCCAGTCGCGGACGAACTCGCGGAAGCCGACGTCTATATGTCGTCGCAGCTGACTCCTGAGATCCTCGCGCGCCTCGTCGAGGCGATCCCCGACGACTGGCTGCTGCACGACGCCCCGTTTGCGACGCCGGCCGAACACCGAGCCGCGTACCATCAGTACCTGGTGCGCCGACTCCAATCGCCTCATGCGTTCATCGAGGAGGCGCGGCGTGCCCGATCTCTGCTCGTATGACTACGCCATGGTGCGCGTGGTACCGCGCGTGGAACGCGAGGAGTTCATCAACGTGGGGGTGATCGTCTCGTGCGTGGAACGCGATTTTCTCGACGCGCGCATCGAACTGGACGAAGCCCGGTTGATCGCCCTGGATCACACCGTCGACATCACCGCAGTCCGCAACCACCTCGCCAGCATTCCTGTCATCTGTCGTGGCGGCCCGCAGGCCGGTCCTATCGGCCGGCTGAAACCGCGCGAACGCTTTCACTGGCTGGTCGCACCGCGCAGCACCATCATCCAGACCTCGCGCGTACACCTCGGCCGCTGCACCGACCCCGCAGCGCTGCTGGAAAGATTGATGCAGACGATGGTGCGGGCGGTGCAGAGTAAATAGGCTGTGGGCTGTAGCCACAGAGAGAGACGCGTCCGTTCCGGTCTACAAGTCCACAGCCTTACTCAATTCTTGCGGAGTGCGCGGCTCTTGCGGAGTGCGCAGCCGGAAAAGGCAGGCTGTAGGCGTAGGCTAGAAGGGGCGCGATCATCGGCCTCTCTCTGGCTACAGCCTACTGCCTACAGCCTTGTCTTGCGGATCGTCATCCTTCCTGATGCGATGGCACCGCCGGATGACTATCGGCAGTGGGCGCAGCTACCCGCTGCCGCCGGCCGTGCTTCACGCGCTCGGTAAAGCCATAGAGATACGTGTACAGCACCGGCACGATCACCAGCGTCAGCACCGTGGAAGTGATGACGCCGCCGATCACCGCACGACCCATCGGCGCCAGCGTCTCACCCCCGTCGCCGAAACCCACCGCCATCGGCAGCATGCCGAAGATCATCGCCATCGTCGTCATCAGGATCGGACGCAAGCGTACCTGTCCGGCTTCGTAGATCGCTTCGCGCATGCTGCGACCGGCGCGAATCGCTTGATTCGTGAAGTCGACCAGCAGAATCGCGTTCTTGGTCACCAGGCCCATCAGCATGATGAAACCGATAATGGAAAACAGATTCAGCGTGGTACGCGTGAACAGCAATGCCAGCAGCACACCGATCAGCGCGAGCGGCAGCGACATCATGATCGCGACCGGCTGCAGGAAGCTGCCGAACTGCGACGCCAGCACCAGATAGATGAAGATCACCGCCAGACCGAGTGCCGCGAGCGCCGCACTGAACGTCTCATTCATTTCCTGCTGGCCGCCGCCGAGGTCGAAGCGGTAGCCCGGCGGCAGCTGGATCGATTTGATAAGCTTTTCCGCATCGCTGCCCACATCGCCCGACGGGCGGCCTTCGGCATTGGCCGAGATGGAGATGCGGCGCTGCAGGTTCAGCCGCTTGATCTGCTGCGGGCTGGCGGTCTCGACGAATTCCGCGACCTGTCGCAGCGGCACCAGCACCGGCGTGCCTTGCTCATCGACGCGCGAACTGCTCACATACAGATCGCCAAGATCCGCCGCAATCTCGCGGCGCTGCTTCGGCAGCTGCACGATCACCTTGTAGTCCTGGCCGTCCGGCCCGAGCCAGGTGCTGATTTCGTCGCCGGCGATCAGCGGTCGCAGCGCGTTGCCGATACGCTGCGTCGTCAAACCCAGATCGCTTGCCAGTTCGTTGTTGATGCGCACGGCGATCGTCGGATTCGCACCCTTGTCGCTGCTTTCGAGGTCGGCGATGCCCCGGATCTTCGACAAGCGCTGCATCAAATCTTCTGACAAGGCCGTGAGCTTCTTCGTATCCGGGCCGAGGATCGAAATGAACACCGGCGAGCCATTGTTGCCGCGGACCATGAGATCGAGGCCGGCCATGGGCGCAATACGTTCACGCACCATCTTCTCGATGTCCTTCTGCGACGGACGCGGGCTCCGCTTCCGATCGGTCAGTCGCAGCACGATGCGCGCATAGTTCTTGCCGTCGTCGGTGCCGATCCGCGTGACGATGGTCTCGACGCCCCGGATCTCGCGCAACGCGGATTCCACGTCGCCCACCTTCGCGTCGGTGTATTGCAGGCTCGAGCCGATCGGCGTGTTGACGCGCAGCACCACCACACCCCCGTCCTGCTCCGGCAGAAATTCGGTACCGACCAACGGCATGAGCAGGAAGCTGCCGGCGAAGCTCAACAATGCCAGCACCAGCATCAGCAGGCGCGGACTCATGCTGGCCCAACGCGGCAGCAGCGCAGCACCCCGACGTCGCGCGATGCGTGCCAGCCCTGGAATTGCGTAACGGCGCTCGCCCAGCACCCAGCGCAGCACCCGGTCGTACCCTCGATGTGCAGCATCGACGCCTCTCTCGACCTTGCCCATGACGCGTTCCAGCCACGGCATGCCGCGAAAACGATCTGCCGGCGGATCGGGCCACACCGAGGACAGCATCGGATCGAGCGTAAAGCTGACGAACAGCGACACCATGACGGCCACCGCCACGGTCACGCCGAACTGCAGAAAGTAGCGGCCGATCACGCCGCTCATGAACGCGACCGGCACGAACACCGCAAGAATCGCGAAGGTGGTCGCCATCACCGCAAGGCCAATCTCCTGCGTGCCTTCTGCGGCGGCCTGCTTGTGCGACTTGCCCATGTCGGCGTGACGCACGATGTTCTCGCGCACCACGATGGCATCGTCGATCAACAGGCCGATGCACAATGACAGCGCCATCAGTGTCATGAAGTTCAAGGTGAAGCCGAACGCATGCAGCGCGATGAATGTGGCGATCACCGAAATCGGCAAGGTCAAGCCGGTAATGACCGTCGAGCGCCAGGAATGCAGGAACAGGAACACGATCAGGATCGTGAGCAGCGCGCCCTCCACGATCGTGCTCTTGACGCGATTGAGGGAGTTTTCGATCCATTCCGCGTCGGACCAGATCGTGCGGATCTTGATGTCCTCCGGCAGGCGCGTCTGCAAATCGCGCACCGCCTCCTCCACACCCCGGCCAACCTCGACGATGTTCGATTGCTGCACCTTGAACAGCTCGATCGACACGGAGCGCACCCCGTCGACGCGTGAGATCGACAATTCTTCGGCTTCGCCGTCGACGACATCGGCAACCTGCTGCAGGTACACCGGCGCACCGCCCTGATTGGCGACGATGATCTTCTCGAAGCCGCGCGGGTCCTTGATCTTGCCTTCGACACGCACCAGATGTTCCTGTGTGCCACGAGAAATACTGCCTGCGGGCAGATCCTGATTGGCCGCCTGAATCGCAGTCACGACCTGGTCGACACCGACGCGGTAACTCTGCATGGCTTCGGGCCGCAGGAAAATCTGCACCTGCCGCGCCAGCGAGCCCCCGACAGCAATGCTGCCGACACCCGGCGCCGTTTCCATGCGCTTGACGATTTGCTGTTCGACGATCGTCGACACCTCACGCAGGCTGCGCGTGGTGGAATACACGGCCAATGACACGACCGGCTCCTGCGAGCCATCGCTGGTGGCACGATTGATGACCGGATCGCGCACCTCGCGCGGCATGCCCGACTTGATCTGTGCCACTTTGTCACGCACTTCCTGTGCCCCCGCCACAATGTCGGCATCGAGACGGAACTCGATCGACAGGGAGGCGAGTCCTTCGCGCGCCGTCGCGTAGATATTCTTTACGCCGTTGACTGAATTGACGACGTTCTCGATCGGCTTGATGACGTCATTCTCGATCGCCTCGGGCGAGGCGCCCGGATAGGACACCCACACGAACACCTGCGGTAACGTGACTTCCGGCATCTGCTCGACTGGGAGCAGACGATAGGAAAAGACACCGAGCACGACCAGGGCCAGCATGACCATGGTGGCAAACACGGGCTGATTGATACTGACGCGGGTGATCCACATACACGCTGACCTTCAACACCGGACCAGGCTGCGACTGGCAGCCCGAACGGAAGCTTTAGGAAGTTGCTTTTGCCGTCGCCGGCTTTACCGATTTGCTAACACCACGGCCAAACTGCCGGGCTTGCGATCGCCGATGTCGGCGATGATGACCCGATCGCCGGCATTCAGGCCGGCACGCACTTCGACGAAGGCATTGCCTTCGTTCTGAAGGCCAAGCGTCACCTGCTGACGGCGAATTCTGTCGCCTGCGAGTGTGTACACCACGGGCACCGCAGACTCGTACTTCACGGCGGCAGCCGGAATGGACAACACGGGACTACCGGAACTGAGCACCAATTCACCCTGCGCGAACATGCCGCCCTTCAAGGCGCGATCCGGATTCGGGACGGCGACATAGAGAGTGATCGCACGCGAACCGTCGTTCGTGGTCGGGCTGATACGCTGCACTTCCCCTTCGAACGGACGCTGGCCGAAACCGCCGACCTTGAAGTGCGCCGCCTGCCCGATGCTCACCGCCGGAATCTCGGTGGCGGGTATGGCTGCCTCGAGCAGCAGCTCGCGTAGATCCACCAGTGTGACGATGGCTGAATCCGACGCTACTGTCTCGCCCGGCTGCACCAGGCGTCGGGCAATCGTCCCTGCGAACGGTGCGCGCACCACGGCATCGTCGAGATTGATCTTCGCCACGCGGGCGGTCGCCTCGGCCAGCTCCACACTGGCAACGCTGCCTGCATAGACGCTCTCGGTCTGCTCGAAAGTGTTCTGCGAAATGTAGCGCTGCGCCAGCAATACGCGATTCTTTTCGCGATTCAGCGTCGCCAGTTCGAGATCCGCGCGTGCCTTGTCGACGGCCGCGCGCTCGCGATCGTATTGCGCCTGCAGGTTGCGCGTATCGATGCGCGCAATCACATCCCCTTCGCGAACGTCCTGACCTTCGCGCACCGTGAGCTGCTGGATTTCACCACCGACCCGCGACTTGACCGTAGCCTGCACCACTGGCGCCAGTGAACCGGAGAGTGGCAATACGCGCGACAGCACGCGTGGCTCTGCCACGGCGAGATCCACGGTTGCCAGCTGCAATGGCGCCGTATCGGCCGTGGCCGTTGGAACGGCAGGTGCCGGGTCGCGCGTGAAATACCAGGTGGCAGCACCGGCGGCCACGATCGCGAGCAGCAGCCACGACCACTTGCCGGTAAAGCGGGCCTCGCTGGACGCAGGCCGAGTGTCTACATCGGCACCGCTTGCCGGTGCGGCATGGTTGACCGACGGATGACTTCGATCGCTCAACGAGGTGACCGCGGCGTGCTGGGCTGTGGCGTGCTCGGTATCGAGCCCACGCGACTGTTCGGACGCGCCACCCATGTCATCCGTAGCGTTGAGCATGTCCGGTTGCTGCCTTGCGTGATGGTTCACTTCGAACTCCACTGCGGCGATCGAATGACGCCGCTGGCGCGACAAACTTGAGTACCGTTTCCCTGCAGGACCCTCTGGAGATCAGATCAGCGGGGAGTTGGAAGCGGATTGGACGTGGCGACTACGCAAAAGGTTACGGTGCATGAGCATCTATTTTCTGCGACATGCATGCGACAGCGCATTTGATCAGCGCCGACCCCTAAGACAACGGCTCGGGGGCCTTCGGTTCCTGCGGCAGCGGAATGAACTCCCGGTCGTCGCCCACCGGTAATGGAATCCGTCCGGCACGCCAGTCTGCCTTGGCCTGCTCGATGCGTTCGCGCGTCGCCGCTACGAAATTCCACCAGATCTGCCGCTCTCCGACAGATTCTCCACCCAACAACATGACAGTGGCTTGCGCATGGGTCTGAAGCGTCACCGCCGTTTCCCTGGCAAACACGATCATCTGCCCCTGGCCGTAGCGTTGGCCCGCAATCTCTATGTCGCCGGCAACCACATACGCCGCACGCTCGCTGTAGTTGTCGGGCACAGCGAGCTGCGCACCGGCAGCCAGCGAGGCATGCACATAGAAGAGTGGCGAGGAGACCTGCAGACTGCTGGTGCGCCCGAAGACCGAACCTGCGATGACGCGCAGCTGCGCCGCCGGCATGTCGATCGAAGGTAATTCAGCGGCATCCATGTGAACAAACGCCGGTTCGATCTCCTGTCGTTCGTCAGGCAGCGCGACCCATGCCTGAATACCTTCCAGCCGGCCGCCGTGCGCACGCATGCTGTCGAAGCGCTCGGAATGACTGATACCGCGCCCTGCCGTCATCCAGTTCACATCGCCCGGTCGGATGACCTGATGGCAGCCGAGACTATCCCGGTGCACTATTTCGCCGGCAAACAGATAGGTGATCGTCGACAGCCCGATATGCGGATGCGGGCGGACATCCATGTTCGCAGCCAGCGGCGGCACCAGGTCCACCGGCCCCATGTGATCGAAAAATATGAACGGGCCGACCATGCGGCGCTTCGCGTACGGCAATACGCGCCCGACTTCGAAGCCGCCGAGATCGTGCCGACGTGCGTTGATGACGATGTCGATCATGGCAGCTGCGAGATTGCGGAAACGGGATTCGGACGCAGGATCAGGTTGAAGACAACCGCTGTCAACAGCGTTTCTTACATCACCGCTTCGTCATCAGCGCCGGCAACTCTTGCGATTCCCGGGTCCCTTCCGCTCGGTCCCGGCTTCAGGTCGCTGCCTTGGGCTTGCCCTTCGGTCGGCTCTTGCCGACGCGACGTTCATTCAGGCGCTCAACCATTTCGCCGACCATCGATGTCACTTCGGCAAGGCCGCCGGCGCGCACACCGCTGATCATGTTGGTTCCCTGGGAAATGACGTACGTGAACCAGGGGCCGTCGCTGCCTTCGGGCGCGGCGGCTTTGGAAATCGAATCCACCCGGAAGGGGGCTTGGATGTTTTCGCTCGACGAGGCTAGTCTGCTCATCCCCCCACCATACGCGACCTGAGGCCTGCTGGCATCGAAACTTTTCGCCGCAGCGCGGGACAAATTTGGTTTTCCAGCGTGCTGCGCCCGATCCCCAGGGAAACGAATCGAGCAACATCACACTTTTTACTCGGCTCCACGACCCTCGTGACAGGCAGTCCGATGGGTCGGTCAAGAGGAGTCCACAAATAAGCAGCGCATTTCAGAATCGATGTGTATAGTGGCGGCCGGCCTGTGACCTTTCTCTTGTTCATCTTGTTGCCTGCGCCCTTCCGGGGGCGACTCCACCTTCCCCAGGCGGAGCTTCTACAAGGTCCGCACATTCGAATCGTCCTTGACCTCGGAGGCAGCCTCCGTCCTCGGTTTGGGGACGCGTCTGTCGTTTTTATCGCCGGTAACCCCTTTTTCGATCTGGCCAAGGCGCCAGCTCTTAGGTCAGTTGCCGGTTAGTTTGC
>JAIBJL010000503.1 GCA_020029545.1 Gammaproteobacteria bacterium | reverse complement strand
CAGATAATCCTCGCGATGGTTGTACGAGGCGCGAATGCCGAGCGGCCCTTTCTCATAGAACACCATCACGTTCTGCGAGTCGCCGACACCTTCCAGCGCGAAGCTGCGAGTGGTCTGGAGATCGCCGGGCGAGAGCGTCGAGGGACTGTGGACGAACGTGGCGTTGACGCCGAAGCCGAAGCCGTCGAACGGCGCAGGCAGATAGCTGAACGAGTGCTGGAAGGCGACTTCCACGCCCTCCACTTGCGCGGTTTCGACATTGCGCGGCCGGCGCACGCGGAAGCCGGCGGTGCCGCCGGGAAAATCACCCGATGAATTGCCGACCACGAGCTGCTCGGTGGCGAAACTTTGCACGATGTAGTCATGCACGGTCTTCTTGAACAGCGCGAAGGTCACATGGCCGCCGCGGGCGTAGTACCACTCGAGCGACAGATCGAAGTTGGTCGACAGGTACGGCTTCAAGTCGGGATTGCCGCTGCTCGCCACCAGATTGTTCGGACGCAGCGTGTCATAGCTCAGGCGCGGCGTCAGATCGTTCAGGCTGGGCCGCGTCAGCGTCTGCGAAGCCGCGAAGCGTGCGATCCAGGTTTCGCTCAAATTGAGCCTGGCGTTCAAGGTGGGCAGCAGGTTGTCATAGCTGTGCTCCGCCGCGACCGGTAAGGCCGCACCGTCGCCGGAATAGACCGCGTTGTAGATAGTTGGATCGCCCGGCACATCCTGCAGGTCGAGCAGCAACCGCGAGGCGCCCTCGGAAGCGACATCGCTGTGGACATAGCGCAGGCCGATGTTTGCGCTCCAATGCCTGGTCCACACTTCGCCGGCAAAATCCAGCTGCAGGTACGCCGCCGTGACTTTTTCTCTGACGAATGTGGATCCCGACGGATTCGGATTAGCCGTGTACAGAGTGGGATCGTTGGCCACGGTGCGCAAGTAGGCGACGTAGGCATCCGGATCGAAGGTCAGCCAGCGCGTCGGGAAATTGCCGCCGCCGAGAAAATCGCTGCCGGCATCGAACACCGAGGTCAGATTGGCGGGCACGGGCAGGAAATAGCCACAGAACGAGCACACGTTGTTTTCCGTAGCAACGCTGCGGTAGCTGCGCGAGGAAGCGTAGGCGCCGAACTTAAGTTTCGACAGCAGTGCCTCGCCGAAGTCCAGAACACCGTCGAGCTTGCCGGCGTCGATAGTGTCCTGAGTCTTGCCACCCGTGCCGTACGCGATGAAGTGTGCGCGGGCCAGCGATGGATCGGTGAACGTGTTGGCCGGAATGCCCAGCGAGGGAATGCCGGAAGTGGTGAGGCTGGGCAATCCGGAACCCGAGTACGACCAGTTCACGACGTTTTGATACCCCATGACCGAGAACGATTGATTGCCTAGCGTGTCGCTAGTCGCTGAACTCGTCGACACATCGAAATTGAGCGACAACAGACCGCCCGGGCTCCGCCAGTCCGCGTTCAGGCCGACCGCCCTGGTGGTTTGCGGCACGCGATTGACGTTGCGCGCAAAATCGGTGTGACCGTTTTCGTTGGTGATCAAGCCGGTAACGGTGCGGTTCGCGCCGACGGTCGCACTGCTCACATTATCCGGTGTGAAGTAGTGCGACAGCTGGTAGTCGTCGCTGTGCTGCTCGTAGCGATTCCACAGTCCATCGAGCGTGAACAGCAGATTGTCGTGCGGGCGGAACTGCAACACGCCGGTGAAGCCGAGCCGCTCGGGCTCGGCAAGACTCACGGTATGCGTAATCTGGCGTGGGAAGAACACATCGTCCACCACCGGCGTCACCGTGTCGTCGGTCGGATTGAACGGCGTGCCGTTGTTGTCGGTATCGCTGAGATTCTGGTGCGGCAGATAGCTTTGCATGCTGATGGAATCGGTGCGGCTCTCGCGCTTCTGGTATGACGCCGATATCAGCGCGCCCCAACGATCGCCGCCGAAGCGGTCGCTGTACAAGGCGAAGAATGATTGCGCCGTTTCGCCCGATAACTCCTCGTAAGTGTCTTTACCGCTGACGACGGCGCGGCTGCCGGCAGTGTCGAACGGCCGCGCCGTGCGCAGATTGATCAACGAACCGATTCCACCCTCTTGCAGCGTTGCATTGGAAGACTTGTATACATCGGCGCCGGCGATCAGTTCGGCGGCAACCGAATCGAAACTGAACGAAGGCGCCGCAACAGTACCGGGCACCCCGGCGGGAGACGCGGGCAGGATGCGCCCGTTCAGCAATGTGGCATTGAACTGCGGACCGAAGCCCCGCACCGTCACGCCATTGCCTTCGCCCTGATTGTTGCGACTGATGGACACGCCGGTAATGCGCTGCAGTGACTCCGCCACATTGGCATCGGGAAATTTGCCCAGGTCTTCGGCAGCAATCGAATCCACGATGACATCGGCGTTGCGTTTAATTTCGATGGATTTTTCCAGGCTGGCGCGAAAGCCCGTGACCACAACCTCTTCAAGTTGCTCGTCCTTCGATGCAGTACTTGCTGGCGCTCGCGCGCCTTGCGCCATGGCGGTCGCAGCACACAGTGTTGCAGCGAGTGTGGAAACTGTCTGGCCGACTCTGTTCATTTCCCCCTCCCCCCTCGAGTGCGGCCGCTGACGGTCATACCGACGGCCTGTTGTATTCAGGGCGGGAGATTGAGCGCGGCTGACATGCGCGACAAATGAAATATTCCGAGATTTGTATAGAGATTTTGTATACATGCACGGAGGGCTTTCCTCAGCGCATGCGGAAGAGCAACTATCTGGCTGCTGTAGGGTAGAGCCGACTCGCTACATTGCGCAGCTCGGCGAGCATGAGCTGCGCACCGGGCGACAAGGGTTGCTCACGTCGCGTGACGATGCCAAAAGTGCCGATTTCTATGCCGACGTCTTCGATCAGCACCGTGAGCACGCCGCTGTCGCAGTCGGACTGCACCGTCTCCTTGGGCAAGGCGACGACCATGTCGGTGGTTCGCAGCAGACTGATGATCACCGGCAGCGAAAAGCTCTCGACCAGGTTGCCAGGCGCGGACAGGCCGCGTTGCAGAAACTCGGCAACCAGCCGATCGCGAATCAGGCTACCCGGCGGCGGCAAAATCCAGCCTTGATCGACCAGATCCTGAAGCCGCAGATCACTGCACCCCGCCAGGGGATGATGCGTCCCGGCGATGACCGAATGACGTTCGTCGGCCAGCGGTTGGGTCTGCAATTCCTCGGCGCCATGTGAATCGAGGATGCGGGCAATCACGATGTCGAGTTCGCCCTTGAGCAACTTTGCGATCAGCGGCTTGCTGTAGTCCAGTTCGACGGCGACCAGAATGCCCGGGCGCTTCTGTTTGAGTTGCGCCACCGCCATGGGCACCAGATTGGT
>JAIBJL010000179.1 GCA_020029545.1 Gammaproteobacteria bacterium | reverse complement strand
CAAGCAGCTGCGGCTACGAAACTGGGCGCCGCTGCCGTTCGATCCAGGCAGCATCGACGCCGTCGTCCTCACGCACGCCCACATCGATCACAGTGGTTTCCTGCCTGCCCTGACAGGGAAGGGCTTTCGAGGTCGCATCTACTGTTCGGCGGCAACGCACGCGCTGTGCGAGATCCTCCTGCGAGACAGCGCTCACTTGCAGCAAGAGGACGCGACATTCGCCAATCGACACGGGACCTCCAAACATCGACCAGCCCTGCCGCTCTATACGACAGACGATGTAGAGAAATGCCTCAAGCAGTTCCACGATGTGCCGGTCGCTACCGACTTCTCGCCGGTGCCCGGCGTGAACGCGCGGCTGACCAGGGCCGGTCACATTCTCGGTGCGTGCACTGTGAGACTGCAGACGCCGCAGACTTCGATCCTGTTTACCGGAGACTTGGGCCGTGCGAGCGATCCGCTGTTGTTGCCGCCCGCACCGGCCGAACCCTGCGACTATCTCGTTTGCGAGTCGACCTATGGCGATCGGCAGCACCCTGCCCTCGATCCTGAAACGGAGCTGGGCGACTGGCTGCGTCCGGTGTGCGAACGGGGCGGCGTAGTCGTCATTCCCAGCTTTGCTGTGGGTCGCGCCCAGCTGTTGGTGCTCTATCTCGCCCGCCTCAAGCGCAGCGGCAAGCTTCCCGACGTGCCGGTGTTCCTCGACAGCCCCATGGCAGTCGATGCAAGCGAGCTCTATCAGCGGTTCGATCGCGAACACCGCGTTGGCACCAACGAGCGCCAGCTCCTGCGGACCGCGACCCTCATACACACGCCGGAACAATCCAAGGCGCTCGACCAGCGCAGCGGACCGATGATCATCGTGTCGGCGAGCGGCATGGCCGCTGGCGGCCGCGTGGTCCATCACTTGAAGGCGTTCATGGGCGATCCCCGCAACCTGATTCTGCTCGCAGGATTCCAGGCTCCCGGAACACGCGGTGGCGCCCTGGCCAACGGTGCCACGCAGCTACGGATGCATGGGCAGGATTTCCAGCTGCGCGCGAGCGTTGGCCAGTTGCGCGCCTCCTCCTCTCATGCAGACGCGAACGAGTTGCTCGCATGGATGGGCGCTCTGCGCAAACCGCCGCGCACCACGTTCGTGACCCATGGCGAGCCCGCCGCCAGCGACGCTCTGCGCTATCGCATCGAACATGAATTGGGATGGAATGCCTGTGTCCCCGAGTACCGCGACACCGTCGAATTGGCGAGGGATACACCGGACGGAACCGCGTGAGCTGATACCGTCAGTGATGCGATACGCCATGCCCGGACGCACACAAAGATAGGGCTCTCATGTCATCTCCCGCCGATGCTTCGATTCACACTCCAACAGTGCCACTGCTGTTCGCACCACAACACACGCGAGCGCTCGGTGAGCGGATCGCGAAAAACTTGGGCGTGAGCCTGGCACCGAGCGAGGAACGGGAATTCGATGGTGGCGAACACAAGATGCGCGCCGTCGCTGAAGTCAGCGGACGAGACGTCTGCGTGGTCCAGTCGTTGAACGGCGATGCGTCCGCATCGGCCAACGACAAACTCTGCCGCTTGTTGTTTTTCATCGGCTCGCTCAAGGATGCCGGCGCCGCGAGCGTCACGGCTTGCGTACCGTACCTTTGCTACGCGCGCAAAGATCGAAGAACCCAACCCAACGATCCGATCACCACCCGCTACGTCGCCGCGCTCTTCGAAGCGGTCGGTACGGATCGCGTCATCGTCGTCGATATCCATAACGAAGCCGCTTTCGACAATGCCTTCCGCTGCGTCTCGGGTCGGGTTCCGGGGGCCGATATATTCATCGATCCCCTGCTGGCGCGGTTGGATTCGACACCTTGTGTGGTCGCCTCCCCCGATGTCGGCGGGGTCAAGCGGGCGCAGCTGCTTCGCGAAGCGTTGGCAACGAGGTCGAAGCGAGCGATCGGGTTCGCGTTCATGGAGAAGCGGCGCGAGGGCGGCGTGGTTTCCGGACAAGCCTTGGTTGGCGATGTCGCCGGCGCCGACGTCATCATCCATGACGACATGATCGTATCGGGAGGCACCATTATCCGTGCGACACGAGCAGCACGGATGGCTGGAGCACGAAAAGTGCTCGTGGCCGCCACTCACGCAGTGTTCATGCCGGCAGCACTGCAGCTGTTCAGTCCCGAGGGACCCGATCAAGTACTGGTGAGCGACTCGGTCGCATTGAGTCCGGCATTCGCGGCGTTGAACAACCGTATTCTGCAGGTTTGTCCGACCGCACCGGCAATCGCAGCGATGATCCTCAAGTTGTCGGCGCGATAGCCACATCAGCCCGAGCGGATTGGACAGCGGCCTGAATATAGTGCAGCGCACGAGAGATGTAGAGTTCCGCACGCTCGCTCCATGGTGCAACTTCGCGAAGTTTCTCATCCAGCATGTGCCATGCGATGATCTTCGCACGCACGGTGGCGCGGCGGCTGCAATAGAAGTTCCATAGTGCGGGAGTGAACGCATCGCGCAGTTCACTGCGGCATGCCTCGAGCACGGCTGCACCGGCCCAGGCAGCGCCGGCTTGCTCGCACTCGATGAAGAGGAACGCCAACTCCTCCAAGGAGTCGAGCGTTCTGAGGTCGAACGAGAATTCCAGCGCGTCAATGACGCACGGCGGCTCCGACAGGCAGATGTGTTCCGGCCGCAGGTCGCCGTGAGCTTCGACGATCCGTGCGCTTGCAGCCCGTGTACCGAGCTCAGCAGCCAGAAGCTCAAGCGCGGCAAGCTGTTCATCGATCAGCAACCGCACTCTAGCCTGCGAAAGTGCCAGTCGCGCGTCGGCTAGCGCTCGACGGTCTGCGTCTATCTGTCCCGCCAGGCGCGCCCGATACTCACCTGCGGCGAACGCAATGCCCGCTTGACGCTCGTAGAACGACGCGAGCATTCGGCCCACCGCATGCAAGGCATTAGGATTGACCGTGCCGGTCGCAATGGCACAATCCAGCATGTCATGCTCGCGCAGCCTGCGCATCTTCACGAGCCAGTCTGCCACCGAACCGTCGCCGTCCACCGCAAGGCGGCCATCGCGTTCCAGCGTCAAGGGCAGGACGCCCAAATAGACATCGGGTGCGAGCCGCCTGTTCAGCCGCACTTCTTCGGCACAGTTCCGGGCGCGCATCTCGAGTAAGCCGAGATCCATGGCGCCGAGCACGACCGGCTTTTTCATCTTGTAAGCGAAATCGTCCGTCAGGAACACCCACGCGAAGTGCGTCTCGATCCAGCTCACCCTCGAGGTCGGTTGTGGATAGGTTTGCGGCGAACTCAATGCGAGCACCTTGCGCTCGAGCGACACGCTCACTGCCGCTTGCAAAGCTGGGGCCGATGCGGCCAATGTATTTGCCGGTATGGAAGGTGGACCTGCGCGCAGGGCATTCATTGCAACGCCGCGATTGTCTTGTCGCCAGTGTGCGGTTTCAGGCGCGATAGATAGTCGCTTACGGCGGAGAGTTCATCGCGCGACAGCACTTCGAGCAGCGCGATGACGTCCGGATCGACACTGTAGCGGTGGCCGACCGCCATCTGGCGCAATTGCATGAGCAGGTAGGAATAGTGTTGACCACGCAGGGTCGGCACGGCACCGGAAAAATCGCCTTCTGCCTCCTTGCCGTGGCACGAAAGGCAGATCGATTTGTAGATACGCTCTCCTACCAGGAGCCTGCTGCCATCTCCCATCTGCGACACCGCCGAGGCCTTCAGAGAATTCAGGAATGTCGCCACGTCCCGCAGGGATTGCGGCGTGCTCAGCTCAGGCCGTGCCATGAGCCGATGCATCTCCGGCACGTCACGGTCGGCTTCGGACATATCCGCGAGCTGTTTCAACAGATAAGTCAGTACCTGGCCGGAAAGCATCGGGGTGACCGTATCCGGATTCCCCTGCGCGCCGCGGCCGTGGCATGTGGCGCAATGCTTGGCGTATATCTGCTCGCCGTGCGCCCGATCCGGCTCGAGGGCGAGAGCAAGCGACATGACTCCGATGACCCGTTTCGATTGGGCCTGTGCCGCCCGATGCGGCAGCATCAGCACCGCGGCGAGGCAGAGCAGGGTCGCAATTGCGATTGTCCGGTAGCGGCCGCTCGTCTTCATGGGGATCCGGTCCGCTGGTCGACTGCGGAGCGCGATTGCAGCGGCAACTCGGCTCGGACCGTACTGCACGCGGAAATCCGGCCGATAGTGCACATGGCGCAGAGTGCAGCGAAGTGAGCGTGGCGGCTATTCATGAGCTGCCAGCCTGTCGGAGTAAGCTGGCGCCTGCCCAAGCGGCTTGCTCCGCCGGTGTGATTGCATCGTTCGGACACAGTACCGAGAGCCTCTCCGCCGCCTCGACTTCGAGTTCGGCATTCAGCCAGTCGTCGAGCTCGTGGCCAGGCGTGAATCCCCGCCCCTCCGCGCGCCGATATGCAGCTGCGGCAATCATCGAGTGGCGATGCGCCGCCCGATGTTCGGCCTGCGAAGCCGCCATTCGAACGACCGCCGGACTGACATCCCGATGCACACTGTCACTGTTGAGGCAATCGTCAGTGGCGGCCACCTGTTGTTTGTCAGTTGAGTTTTTCTGAGCGTCCATCATCTGCTTTCTCCGGCGCCCGTTCGCGCCCCCTCGAGAGACGGTCCGCAATGAAGGCGGCGCTGGGCCGGGCGCCGCCTTCCTGCGATCTCACTTGACCTCGATCTTCTTGGCTTCCACTTTCGGTGCTGCGGCTACTTTCGGGACGTGCACTTTCAGCACACCGTCCTTGCTCTCCGCATGAATCGCTTTGGTATCGGCATTGTCCGGCAGCGCAAAACTGCGGGTAAACGTGCCATAGAAGCTTTCGACACGGATCTCGTTGCTCTTCTTGGTTTCCTTTTCCTTCTTGCGCTCGCCGCTGATGGTGAGCACGTTGTCTTCGAGCGTGATGCTCACATCTTCCTTCTTCACTTCGGGCAGTTCTGCCTTGATCAGGTATTCCTGCTCTGACTCGGTGATGTCCGCGAGCGGCTTCCACTGCGTCTCCTCGCCGTTGCGGATCAGTCCCCGTCCAAAGAATGGCGAGTAACTGCGCAGCATGTCCTCCATCTCGCGAAAGGGTTCCCAACGTGTGATGTTCATACTCTTCTCCTTCATTGCCTGTGGTTGTGTCTGCGGAATCGCCGTGCGAGTTTTCAGCAATTGACGCGGTCCGGGCCATCAAGGATTTCCCTTAACGGCTACGGTGTCGACGCAGGTTCCTCATTCACTGGCTGCGCGGACCAGCAACACAGGAACGGGAGTGTGCCTCACCACGATCTCGGCATCGCTGCCCATTGCCAAGCGGCCAAGACCGCGCCTGCCATGCGTACCCATCACGATCACGTCGGCTGGCCAGCGCTTGGCTTGATCGACGATGGCACTGGCTGCCCGGCCGCCAAGAACCTCTTCCATGACGGTCTCTGCGTCCAGCGCCTGCTCACGTACCTGTTTTTGAGCGGTCTCGAGAACTTTTCTGCCACCGGCGCGCAGGGACTCGATCAGATTTTCGAAATACAGGATCGGGCCTTCGGCACCGACCAGAACGAGTTCGTTGACGACGTGCAACAGGCGCAGCTGCGACCCGTGGCTCTTGGCTAGCTTGATTGCCTCATTCAGCCCCTGCAGTGATGCGTCGCTGCCGTCGACGGGAACGAGAATTTTCTTGAACATGCCGGCCTCTCCTGTGTGGGTTTTTGCCGAATTCGATGCGATACGCGTGCTTGACGTGTATGGATCATCCTCCCGAGGAGCACTCCACACCCTTTGGGAATAGCCGAGAGTCTCTACGTACCCGCTCGGAGCCGCACCCCACTTACGTACCGTCTCGGAGGAGCTAAGCGGTATCTCGCATGGCCAGGCGCCAGGATCGGCACAACGATGCACTCATGGGCCGACGGCTCACCGGTTCAATTCAACCACTGAGGTGACTTATGAAATCAGATGCGCAGCTGCTTGCTGACGTGCGTGCGGAACTCGAATGGAATGCGAGCGTCAACGACCGCAACATCGTCGTCGGCGTGAAGGATGGCATCGTGACACTCGCCGGCAGCGTCGATAACTATTCGAACAAGTGGAGTGCCGAGCGGATCACCAAGAACGTTGCGGGCGTTCGCGCCGTGGCCAACGATCTGGAAGTGACGCTGGACGCGACGGCAAAACGCAGCGATGGAGAAATCGCGGCAGCGGCAGTGCAGGCGCTGCAGTCGAACGTTGCCGTTCCCGCAGAACATATCAAGGTCGTTGTACACAACGGCTGGATCACGCTCGAAGGCAAAGTCGGTAAGTGGTATCAGAAGAAAGCCGCGGAGCAGGCGGTGCGCCATCTGTGGGGCGTCTTGGGGTTCACGAACGATATCGAGATCCGGCCGACTGCGCAGCTGGGCGATGTGAAAGGCCGTATCCGCTCCTCATTCAAACGCCATGCGGACCTGGACGCCGACAAGGTCAAGGTGGAACTCACCGATGACGGTGTCATCCTCACCGGAGAAGTCAGCTCATGGCAGGAACGCGAGAACGCTGAGGTGGCCGCCTGGTCTGCCCAGGGCGTGAGTCGCGTACAGAACATGCTGAGCGTGCGTCTCTAAGCGGCGGCCGGAACGAAGAGTCGCATCCGACTCTTCGCCCGCATCTCTTTACAATGGGGCTGATCATGCAAAACGGGACTGACCGACAGGTGTTGCGTTTCGAAGAAGTGACCCGAACTCACGTCGCGCTCGTGGGTGGGAAGAATGCGTCGCTCGGCGAACTTGCGCGCTTCATGAAGCCGCGCGGCATCAACGTCGCACCGGGCTTTGCAACCACTGCGGCGATGTACTGGGACTTCGTCGATGCCAACGGGCTGCGCCCGATCATCGATCGCGTCATCGCTGCTTATCGAAAAGGCACGACGACGCTGGCCGAAGCAGGAGCAACTCTGCGCACCGCCTTCCTCAAGGGCAGCTTCAGCGCGCAAGCGCTCGAAGCAATCAGGCAGGCCTACAGCGATCTATCGCAACAGTTCGACTCTGCTGCAACGGACGTCGCCGTACGCTCCAGCGCCACGGCGGAGGACCTTCCCGACGCGAGTTTCGCCGGCCAGCAGGAGTCGTTCCTCAACGTCCGTGGTGAAACGGCCCTGTTCGAAGCCTGCCGCAGTTGCTTCGCCTCCTTGTTCACGGATCGGGCGATCTCCTATCGCGAGTCGAAAGGCTACGATCATATGAAAGTCGCACTTTCCGTGGGCGTGCAGAAGATGGTGCGTGCCGATACCGGCGGCGCAGGCGTCATGTTCTCGATCGACACGGAAACCGGCTGTGACCGAGTGGTCCTGATCAATGCTGCGTGGGGCCTGGGGGAGAACGTGGTACAGGGCAGCGTCGAACCGGATGAATACGAAGTCTTCAAGCCGTTGCTCGGGCCAGGCAACTGCGCGCCGATCATCGAGAAGCGATGCGGCACGAAGCTGCAGAAGCTGATCTACGCCGCCGCCGCGGGCGCACTCACGTGCAACGTCCCGACCTCGGCTGCCGAACGCGATGCGCTCGTCCTGGACGATGCAGAGATCCTGCAACTGAGTCGTTGGGCATGCGTGATCGAACAGCACTATGGCGTGCCGATGGACATGGAATGGGCACGCGACGGGCTGGGTGGCGATCTGTATATCGTGCAGGCGCGGCCGGAAACCGTGCAGTCCAGACGCAAAGCGTCGACGCTGCAGACCTATACCGTGGGAAAGAAGGGGCGGCTGCTGTTGACGGGTTCGAGCATCGGCAACGCAGCGGTCGCTGGCCGCGTGTGCGTTCTATCCAGCGCCCGTGATATCGCGCGCTTCGTCGACGGCTCGATTCTGGTGACGATGACGACCGATCCCGACTGGGTTCCCATCATGAAACGCGCAGCGGCCATCGTTACCGACGAGGGCGGTCGCACCTCTCATGCCGCCATCGTGAGCAGGGAACTGGGCTTGCCTGCAATCGTAGGCACCGGCAAAGCGACAGCACTGCTGCAGGACGGCGCGCAGATCACGGTATCGTGTGCCGAGGGTCAGGACGGTTTCATCTACGAAGGTCGTGCCGAGATCACGACCACGCAGATCGATCTGTCGTCCATCCCGGCCACCCGTACCAAGATCATGTTGAATCTCGCCGACCCTGCAGCGGCAATGCACTGGTGGCAATTGCCTGCCGATGGCGTCGGACTGGCACGAATGGAATTCGTGGTAAGCAATCACGTGCGCATCCATCCGATGTCGCTCGTGCGCTTCGACACTCTGAAAGATCCGGCGACACGCCTCGAAATAGAGAGGCTCACACGCGGCTATCCGGACAAATCGGAATACTTCGTCGATAAGCTGTCGCGCGGCCTGGCGCGGATCGCTGCGGCCATGTATCCCAAGCCGGTGATCGTTCGCACCAGCGACTTCAAGACCAACGAGTATGCCAATCTGATCGGCGGGCGCGAGTTCGAACCCGTCGAAGAGAATCCGATGATCGGCTTTCGCGGCGCTTCCCGATATTATTCGCCGCGATATCAGGATGGATTCGTCCTCGAATGCCGGGCACTGGCGCGGCTGCGTCAGACACTCGGTTTCTCGAATGTCGCCGTCATGATTCCGTTTTGCCGCACGCTCGAGGAGGCGGATCGGGTGCTGGACGTGATGGCTGCCCACGGGCTCAGGCGCGGCGAGAATGATTTGCGCGTACTCATGATGTGCGAGATACCCTCCAACGTCATTCTTGCCGAGGAATTCGCCAAGCGGTTCGATGGATTTTCCATCGGCAGCAACGACCTGACGCAACTCACGCTCGGCATCGACCGCGATTCGGCTGAGCTGGCGGCGCTGTTCGATGAAAGCAATGCGGCGGTCCAATGGATGATCCGCCGGGCGATCTCAGCGGCCCATGACGCAGGCATCTCGGCAGGACTGTGCGGCCAGGCGCCCAGCGACGATCCGGCCTTCGCGGACCTGCTCGTGAAATACGGCATCGACTCCATATCGGTCACGCCGGACAGTTTCGTCGACGTGAAACGCCAGGTTGCGCTCTCCGAATCGAGACAGGGCGCGGCAATTGCCCAAGCGGTCGCGTAGCACCACTGAGCGGAGGCGCTAGCCACGCTGCGATGACGAGTGCGGCAGAGTCAAGGCAGCTGCTAGCTAATGTCCATCGTGCGGCGCCCGACCTACATGGATGTAGGAAGTGCCGAGCTGTGTCGAGAACACACCCGGCCGACCCTGAAGGATGAAACGTATCTCACCGAGAGCCACCCAGGCACATGGCCGTTCCAGCGCTTCCTGCGCTCCACGGCATTCGTGACCGTAGGAAATCCCTGTGGGACACATCCATGTGCAGCAGATGTGC
>JAIBJL010000178.1 GCA_020029545.1 Gammaproteobacteria bacterium | reverse complement strand
CAGTCAGCGTTTGCAGCAACGTCTGGTCATTGCCGGAGTGCGAGCCGTGCGCGTGCCGTCCGGCAAGGCACTGTAGGTCGGCCAATTGTCGTTCCCGACACAGCTCGCCACTCCCTACTTCCCTGTAGGTCGGCCGGCTGTGTTCCCGACACAGCTCGCCACTCCCTACTTCCCTGTAGGTCGAGCTTCAGCCCGACATCTGCAAGTCGCAAGGGCCTGGGACCTGGGGCCTGGGCAGGAGACTCGAATTCCATGCGTCACAGCGTGTACGCCGGTCGTTTCCTACCCAGGCCCCGCGCCCCAGGCCCTGTGACCTAGCGCCCTACCTGCGCGAGCAGACGTTCGATCATCGACTCGGCTTGCACACGATAGTTGCCGCCGAACAGATGCAGATGATTGAGCCGCGGACAATTTGCGCGTTAGCCTGTCCATCGCGTTACCAATCAAGCCGCTGGCGGCGGCTGCTTCTCAACTTGCGGGAGCTTCTCATCGAAGCAGGCCCAACTTGGCGCCTGCGAAGTCCAGATCGTCATCGCCGGCTTGGCGATCTCCGTGTCGTCCAAGGTACCGGCACGCACGAAAATCAGATGAGGTCGCGATTCGGCCTCGCTGAACATTGCCGTACCGCACGCCGGGCAGAAGCGGCGATGCATCACGTTGCCGCTATCGGCCACACTCCTATAGTCGGAGAGTTTGCCTTCGATCGTGATCGCATTCGAAGGAAAACAGGTATTGACCGTCGCGCTGCCTGCGCCGATGAACTGGCACAACCGGCACCAACACACTCGTGTCAGCACGGGCGCTGCCGTGATTCGGTAGCGCACGGCCTTGCAGAGACACCCGCCCGTTATTTCCATCGCCCGCTCCCACTATCGATCTGGCCGTTGCCAGATCGTCTAATGTAGCGGCTACCGCCCGTGAGTTCACCCGACGTCGCGAAGCAGACTGTGCGTTCAGGCTGGCCTTTTGGCCGGCAACAGCGCCACGAGCACCTGACTCGCATTGTCCATGTCGACGGGTTTGTGAATCGCCGGAACGGCGGCAAAGCGCGCCGGAATCGTCGCCGTGTCGGCGTAGCCAGTGAGAAATGCGAAGGGAATGCCGCGATCGGCAAGCCAATCGGCCAGCTCGGCAGAGGTTTCGTTGCCGAGATTGAAGTCGAGCACCACGACATCCGGCAATTGCCTAGCCAGCACCTCCCGCGCCGCGGCAACTCCAGGACAGGAAACAACTTTCGCTGCACCGAGCTGGTACAGCACGTCCTCGGTGTCGAGCGCAATCAACGCCCGATCCTCGACGAGCAACACACTGCGCTCATGGAGGGGGCGTACTGCGGCCGCAACCGCCGGCAACGCAGTCGCAACGCTGTCGATTGGCACGACATGTCGTGCCGGAATGATGAAGCGTGCCTGCAGTCCTGCCGGCAAGTACTGCAGGTCGACAGTACCGCCCAGATCATAGGTCACCGTACTCCCGATGAGCGTGCTGCCGAATCCTTTGCGGGTCGGCACCGCGACGGTCGGCCCGCCACTTTCGCTCCATTCGATTTCGCAGTCGCCATCGGCATTCAGCAACCAATCGATCGACAGTTGTCCGTCAGGCGTGGAAAGCGCACCGTACTTCGCGGCATTCGTCATCATTTCATGAATCACCAATGCGAATGCGCCGAATCCGGCTTCCGTGAAGCCCACACGGGGACCGTTCACCAGGACGCGCTCCTGGCTGAGGCCATCGCGATACAGGCTGGCCTCGGCATCCAGGAGCGCGAGCAGATCCCCTCGCGAATCCAGGGCCAGCGAATGATCGTGGGCGTACGACAAGGCACGCAGTCGTCCTGCCAGCGACGCTGAATACTCTGCGACGCTCGCCGTGTGCGTACCCGTCTGCGACGCGATCGACTTCACCAGCGCCAGAATATTCTTGACGCGATGATTCAACTCATCGTTGCGGATGCGATGGCGCTGCTCGGCTAGCGAGCGCTGCGCTTCCAGCAATTCACTGTGTCGTAGTTCAGCGCCCCGCTCGGCCGCCGTGATCTGCAGCGAGAAATACTGCCCGAACATTTCCGCGGCCGTGCGTAGCGGCAAGGGAACCGTCCGCGAGCTGTCGTGTTGGCAGGCAATCAGGCCCCACAATCTGCCGTCGACAATGATCGCTATCGACAGCGATGCCGCGACACCCCTGTTGCGAAGATATTCGCAATGCGCCGGCGACACACTGCGCAGGTGCGAATACGACAGATCGGGAGGCGTAGCGCGCGCGCCAGGCGCGGCCAGTAACGGCACCGCTTCATAGCTCGAGTCGGCAACCACGAGAATTCCGTTCTGCACGTACGCCCGCCGCAGCTGCACGGGAATGTCGGTCGCAGGAAATCGCTGGTTCAGAAAGCTGCGCATGTCCGGTCGACTCGATTCGGCAATCACCTGCCCCACATCGTCGGGCAGGAAGCGATAGATCATGACCCGATCGTAGCTAAATGTGGCTCGCACCAGTCTCGCACCGGTCGCTGCAATCCCGGCGACATCGGTTTCCAGGCCGCTGCGCCGGATCAATGTCTGTGTGGCGTCGAGTGCCGCATCGCCGTCTTGTCGTGGATGCGCAGGCTCGAATTCGACGATAAGGCGCTCCTGATGCCGATGCGCCACGACATCGAACTCGGTCGTCGAGCCCGCAAGACGCACACCGGACAAAGCAGCGCCTGCCGACGATGCCCCCGACTTGGTGAGCGCATTGCGCAGATCGTGAGTATTGTCTTCGCCCAATATTTCAACGAGTGCGTGCCCCAACAGCTGCTCGGCGGCGATCCCCAGTCGATCCGCGGCATTCGCCGACGCAAACGCGATCGTCGCACTCTCGGTTTCGCATACCAGCATGGCCCCATGCGGCTGAATGCTGCCGGGGTGTTGGACCAGGTCACCATCGCGGTTCGGGAAATCGGCCCGGATCATCGGAGATTGAGTCATCGGAAACTGGGTCATGAGTGAATGGTGCTTACTTAGCAGCGAGCGCCACAATGGCCGCTACCCATAGGGCATGGGGGGCCTGGGGCGCGGGGCCTGGGCAGGAAATGGATCGGGGTACACGCTGGCACATTGGAGTCTCCTACCCAGGCCCCACGCCCCAGGCCCTTGCGTCAAGACAGTCGGTTTGAGTCGAGTCGCGGGCAAACTTTTCTGAGTCAGCGCCATTGGGTCATGAGTGCTATCGGATGCAGTCACCGTGGTGGGTCCCGCCGCAAGCCACTGGGCCTCACATCAGACGCAAGCGATCGATGCGTTGGACTCTTCTTGCCGATCAAGACTCGTCTCAGTCGCGGCCCGGGAACCTGACGTACATTGCGCACGTTGCCACTGTGTTCACTAGTTAACACAAGGATAGAGGATCGTCTGTCCACTACTGTACGAAGCTCATGACTAAGCTCATTGATCGCCTTGCTTGAGGAGCGCCCGTGCCCAGCGCGAATGCAGAAGATCTGGCCGGCAACACACTGCTTGCGGTGCTGCGCGATGCCGACCGTGAGCGACTCACCTCTCATATGCATGTGGTCGATCTGGTTGCCGGCGATGTGCTGCAGAAGGCGGGGAGTATCGTGTCGGACACCTGGTTTCCCTGTCGATCTGCCGTGGCGGCGTTCTGTGTCGATGCGTGCGACGGTACCGGCGTGGATGTCGCCGTCGTCGGCCGCGAAGGTGCGGTCGGCGGTATCGTCTCCAACGGGGAGGTGCCGGCGTTCGCCACGGCGAAAGTCCGCTTCCCCGGACGCTTCCTGCGCATGAAGACCGCGGCGCTCGAACAGGCCAAGCTCGATTCGATTTCGCTGCGGCACTGGTTTGCGCGTTATTCGGACTGCTTGTTCGCACAAGTATTCCAATCCGCAGCCTGCAACGCCTCTCACTCCACGCTGCAGCGCGCCGCGAAATGGTTGCTCGCCGGCATGGAGCGTGTTGCCGGCAATGAGATCGCGATAACTCAGGAGCAGTTTGCCGAAATGCTCGGCGTCGGCCGGCCCTTCGTCAGCCGCGTGATTGCCAGACTTCGCGAGGAAGACGTGATTGGCACGCGCCGCGGCTTGTTCACAGTCAAGAATGAAGCGCGCTTGCGCGAATTGTCATGCAGCTGTACGACACTGATCGAAGATCACTTCGATGCGGTATTGCATGGAGTGTATCCGCGCGACTGAAAGTCGAAGGATCAGTCCATTCTTCACGTACTGGCTTCGCTCAGAGCAACTCGCGCGCCTGCGTTTGCAGCGTCTTGATACAGGTGCGGATGTCGCTGTCGCTCACTCCGTTCGCGAGAATGGCCCGCGACACACTGGGCAGTACGCGCCCGCGTGCATTCGGCATGCGTGCCTGCACGTCCGCAATCGTCGCCCCCTGCGCACCCACGCCCGGCGCGAGAATGAACGACAACGGCAGTTCGTCGGCCATGGCGCCGGCATCCGCGCATGTCGCTCCCACCACGGCACCGATCGGACCCGGCGCATCGACTCCGAACATGCGGTTACGTTGTGTAATCGCAGCCGACAGATGCTGAGCCACCGTCCTGCCATCGGGATAGCGGGCGGTCTGCAACCCCTCGCCTTCCGGATTCGAGGAACGCACGACCACAAACACTGCACCGTTGCCGGCAGTCGCGATACGAATGAACGGCTCGAGTGCACCGAAGCCCAGATACGCATGCGTCGTCGCGGCGTCGACCTGCAAGGTAGTGGTGGTGGAAAAGTAACCTTCGGCGTAGGCCGCACCGGTCGTCTCGATGTCGCCACGCTTGCCATCCAGCAACACCAGCACGTCTCGCGCCCGTGCCACTCGCACCAATTCCTCCAGCGCGTGATATCCGGCGGCGCCGAATCGTTCGAAGAATGCGGACTGCGGTTTGATGATGGACAGTTGAAAGTCCGCGGCGTAGAGCACGCGTCTGCCGAAGTTGAGCGCCCCTTCTGCCGTGTCCGGTAGTCCACAGGATTTGAGTAAGGCAGCGGACGGATCGATGCCGACGCAAAGCGGGCTATGCGCTCGGATGCTCTGTAGCAGACGGGTGGCGAACTGGCTCATGAGACAGGAAAATCGGGTGGCGACGCTGCCCCATTGTACCGATCGTCACGGGGTCAGGCATGCGCTTGATGAGGAGCCTGCCCAGGTAATGGGCATCGTGACGAGGGTGTGTCACATCGAGGATTTGTTGGCGATCGTTGGAAGCGCAGCCGCAGTAGATGATCCTCGGACAGGCTGCTAGGGCGCCTGAAAGCCGTGCTGGCGGTAAGTCAGTACCAGCGTGTCGCGCACACCCTGCGGACCGTCCGGCAGGATCGGCGTGGTCTCGTGAATGACGCGCTCATCGTCGAGCAGCAGCGCGGTCCACGGCTCGGTCATCGTAAAGCGCACGCCCGCCGTGCCCCTGGCTTCGAACACGCGCGTCTCGCCACCCCGGACGGCCTGCCGGTCGACGAGAATGACCGCAACGAAGTCGACCCCGTCGCGATGCGCACCTTCCGGCGTGGGCCGGCCGATGCCTTGCTGCGTGTCGATACGAAACTGATGCGCCTCGATGAACCAGCGGGTAACCGCACCGCTGACGCGAGCAAATCCGGCCCCCAATCCGCACAGTAAACGGCTCCATGCTGCGGCTTGCCGCACCCGTGCGTCGATCGGTTCGAACCAGCGCTGCATGCCGCCGTGCAGAGCGTTGTAGTCGGTGGGTTGCCAGTGGGCGCGATGCGGCTCAAGCGCCAGGCGGGTTTCATTCACTTGCTGGATAAAGCAGCTATGCCGTCGACAGCGATAACGGCCGCCATCACGCAGGTATTCGTCGCGAGGCAACTGCGCCCAGCTGTCGCGGAATTCATCGAGCGCACTCAGCGGCACGTCAACCGCGGCGCTCAGCTCGGCGGGCGACAGCAATGCATAGCCCGCTGCGCGCAACCGCTCATCGATAGTGGGATTGGTCATGAGAAACGGCTGGACAAGTATGAAACAGCGACTCGGGCATCCTGCCACTCGCGCTGTGGGCGATGCGGGAAAAGGCGCGACTTTTCCCGCATCGCTCGCCGCGTACGCGGCGGGCACATCCATGTGCCTGGGTGGCACTCGATAAAAGTACGTTTCATGTCTCGGGGTCGTGCGCAGCACGGATGGGCAACTACCTACGCGATACAGCTTGCGATTCTGGCACAGATTCGCCGTCACCCCCCCCTGGTCAGCGGGCATTCGGCCGTGCGCCTAGCTAGTTGCCCATCGTGCTGCGCCCGACCTACATGGATGTAGGAAGTGCCGAGCTGTGTCGGGAACGCAGCCGGCCGACCCTGAAGCATGAAACGTATCTCACCGAGTGCCACCCAGGCACATGGATGTGCCCGCCGCGAACGCGGCGAGCGATGCGGGAAAAGCCACGCCTTTTCCCGTCATCGCCACAGCGCGAGTGGCAGGATGCCCGAGTCGCTGTTTCATACTAGGCCACGAAGGTACGCGGGGCCTGCATGCCGCGCATCACGACTTCACGCAGGCGCGCCTGGGAAATAGGCTTGGTGACCACCAGATCCATACCCGCATCGTAGCAACGTTGCTTGTTGGCGGCCGTGGCATCCGCGGTGAGTGCCACGACGAACGAGCGCGTCGCCGCGGTCGAGCGCTCCAGCGTTCGCAGCCGGGCGGTCGCGTCCTGTCCGTCCATCACCGGCATCTGACAGTCCATCAGGATCACATCGAAGCAGGTGCTCGACGCGGCTGCCAGCGCGGCCGCGCCATTCTCGACCGCGGTGACTTTGCAGCCGAACACTTGCAGCATTTCGGTCAGCACTTCGCGATTCACGTCATGATCCTCTGCCAGCAAGACGTTGGGCGCGTGTGGCCATGCGAAGCGCGCACCGGTCGCGATTTCCGGCTCGCCCACGGGCATGGCTTTCGCCGCCGCGCGCTGCAGCCGTACCGTAAACCAGAATCGGGAACCCGTACCCGGCTCGCTTTGCAGGCCAACCTTGCCGTCCATCAGCGCGACCAGCCGGCCCACAATGGCCAGGCCCAATCCCGTGCCCCCGTACTGGCGCGTCGTCTTCGACTCGGCTTGCCTAAACGGATCGAACACATGCTGCTGTGCTTCTCGCGAAATGCCGATACCGGTGTCGGTGACAGTCATACGCAGCGATACATGATGGAGACTGAAATCCTCCACGCCGCAATGCACGCAGATCCTCCCCGTCGGCGTGAACTTGAGTGCGTTGGCGACCAGGTTGTTAAGAATCTGGCGCAACCGCACGGCATCGCCGACGACGAGGCTCGGCACGGCCGGATCGATCTCGGTGACGACCTCGACACCCTTCGCCTGTGCCGCCGCCGTGAAGTGTCCCATCATGCCGTGGATCAGCTCAACGGGCGAGAACGGCGCCGTTTCCAGCTGCACTTTGCCGGCTTCGATCTTCGAAAAATCGAGCGTGTCGTTGAGAATATCCAGCAGCGACCGCGCAGATCGCAGCACGACATCGGAAAGATGCCGCTGCCTTGGATTCAGATCGGTTCGCAGCAGCAGCTCGCACATGCCCAGCACGCCATTCATCGGCGTGCGGATCTCATGGCTCATGGTGGCGAGAAACTCCGACTTGAGCCGATTGGCTTCGATCGCGGCGTCGCGGTCGGTGCGCATTCCCTGCTGCAGTTCGATCTGCTGCAGCATGGTGTTGATCGACCGGCTTAGCGACACGAACTCGGTGACGTGATGCTGTTCATCGACGCGCGTCCGGGTCGAACCTTCGCTACCGATAGCCGCCACACTGCGCACCAGCTGCTCGATCGGTCTAACCAGGCGCGACTGAATGACGATTACGCCGGCCATGCAGAACACGCCGCCGACAATCAGTGTTGACAGCAACAGGCACCAGCGTGAACTGGCCAGTGAGGCATGCAGTGGCTGCTCCATCTGCATATGCCAGGTCGCGACCGTCCGGCCCCAGATATCGTCCAGTGGCGTATGTCCATCGATGCGATTGGCGCTGAAGAAGAGCTTGTCGCGACCCGCGATGCTCGTCGACTCCAGCTTGGCCTTGTCCGGCAGATGCGGCTCATTGCCAATGACTGCTTCGGTCGAGATCTTTCCCGCCGTCAGGCGCTCCAGCGAAGGCAGGAACCGAGCCAACGACCGGCCCATGATCAGGCGACCTGCGCTGGCGTGCAGCCGCGATGAATCGCGAACCTGACGCGAATTGACCAGCATGATCCCTTGCGATGTATCCACAAATCCCGCTAGCTGCTCCGGACTGCTGGATTTGTTGGTATTCAGTGCCATGGCGACGATATCCGCCGGTGCCGCCGTGGGGTCGCCGGTACCCGACCAGACCCTTGCAAAGACCGGCCGATTCTGCACATCGACAATAATCAGCAGGCTGAGCCGCAAGCTCTGAAAAGTTTCCGCGCTGAGATTCGTGGCCGGGTAATCAGGGCGGCGTCCGTGAACGAACTCGTAGGTGTCATCCCAGTCGGCCCAGTCGGCGCTGGTACCGTCGAGATCGGCGAGCAGCATGTCCGTCGCACCACGCAGCTGTCCGAGACGATCGAAGGCATTGCGCGCCTCGGCTGCGTGCAACTGGCGAACGAACAGGCCACCTGTGAACAAGAACTGTGTGGCCGTCAGCAGTGCAAAGCCGACCAACAGCACCACCAGGACGGTGTGCCGCACGCTGCGAGGCATGAATTGGCGACGAATGAATAGGAACATGAACGGCTCTGGCCGGTATTTTCATCGCACAGGCGCTCTGCCGATGCGACGGGCGTTCACATTCTTCCGTTGCCAGAACGGGATGCAGCCGGCAGTTCCCCCAGGTTCAGCCGTCCATGTAGCGTCGCCTCATCCAACGCCTGAGAAAATCGTCACTTATCCAGCTTGTCGGCCATCGCCTCATCGGCCTTGGCCTCCGCCGTCTTGCCCATATCGTTGTACACATCGGCACGGCGATAGTAACCATCCGGTTCTTTTGGCTTCAGCTGGATCGCCTTGTTCGCATCGTTCAACGCCTCGGCGTTCTTTTCCTGTGAAGAGTAAATGCGCGACCGATTCAAATAGCCGACTTCATCTTCCGGCCGGGCCTCGATGTACTTGTTGGCTGCCTCGATCGCATCCTCCAGCTTCCCGGAAGCATCCAACGCCCGCGAACGCAGCAGATTCCATTCGACGCGATCCGGCGCCTGCTCCAGCGCGCGCCGCAACAGCTTGGCGGCTTCGGCCGGATTCCCTTTGGACATGGCTGTCTGCGCCTGTGCCGCCAGTTCGTCAGCCTTTCCCTGTGCAGACGACAGCGACGGCACCCACATGATTGCGCCAGCTGCCAGCACGATACCCAGCGATCTACGACACCGCGCACTCACGGACGACAGCATGATGGCACCCCCCTATTAGTCGATGTGGATCGATGTGGATCGATGGA
>JAIBJL010000177.1 GCA_020029545.1 Gammaproteobacteria bacterium | reverse complement strand
ATTCCCGACGGCAAGAAGGGAATCGACTGGCTGGATGTGTACGTCCTCTTGGGCAAGGCGGGGTTTCCCGCGCTGGGCTGCGTCGAACAGGCGCTGCACCAGGCCGCTTAGGAGAACGCTCATGTACGGCGTCATCGATTTCAGTCTGATCGACACCATGCCGGGTGGTCAGGGGGCGTTTGCGCCTCCTGCTGGATGGCAAGGCGACTACTGGCAATTCCTGCGCACGCGCTTTCAGTCGGATTGTGGCGCGCGTCAGCACATTGCCGTGGTTGGTCGGCGACTCTTCATCAAGATCGAAGGCAAGCCCAGCGAGTTTCTCGGGCCGCATGCGGTCGAAGCCAAGGAGTTCGCGCTGTCGGTCTGGTCTGCGAAACGGAAGTAACCCAGTAGCAACGCGAAGGGCTATCCAGTCCTTCCACTCATCACCTGGCTTCGGCCGGAAATTTCATCCCACGGGGAACGCATTGCTCCCCGACAGGGGCGGTGCCTCCCCATTTTCATAGGAGGCACCATGCACGACAAATTTTCACCACTGCTCAAACAGGCACTGACGGAGCCTGGCATCGTCAGCGCGGCCTATGGCCGGTTTCATCGCTTCAGTCTCGGCAACCAGATCCTGGCAGCCGTTCAGTTGCAGGAGCGGAATCTGCCTCTGTCGCCGATCGCCAGTTTCAACCGCTGGAAGGAACTGGGACGTTCGGTATCCAAGGGACAGAAAGCCCTGTCGCTCTGGATGCCGATCACGGTCAAGCACCGGGACACGGAATCAGACGGTGATTCGTCCAACGACAACATTCGTCTCCTGACGCTGTTCAAGTTGGCGCCGCGCTGGTTCAGTCTGGAACAGACCGAAGGCGAGGACTACCTCGAACCGATCGAGTCACCCCAGTGGAATGCCGATGTTGCCTTGATAGGGCTGGGCATTACGCAGGAGGCGTTCGAATTCATGGACGGGAATGTGCAGGGCTATGCGGTGAAACGGCGAATTGCCGTGAGTCCGATCGCCGAGTATCCGCACAAGACGCGTTTTCATGAAATGGCGCATGTAGTGCTCGGTCATACCGAGGAAGGCGATTGCCACGATGCCGCGACGATTCCCAGAAGCATTCAGGAGGTCGAGGCGGAAGGCGTGGCTTTCCTGTTGTGCTCCATTCTCGATCTGCCCGGACGCGATGAGTCGCGAGGCTACATCCAGTCGTGGCTCGACGGCGAACCCTTGCCGGAGAAGTCGGCGCAGAGGATTTTCAGCGCAAGCCAGAAGATTCTTGATGCCGGAAAAGCCGCTGACGAAGCGTGCGTATTGCAGTAACCCGAATCCATTCATTCCACCCCGCGGGACGACTCATCGCCTGCATGGGGAGGGGCCGTCCTGCAATTCTTTGGAGGCACCCAAGATGATTCATTCTACCAACCATGAACTTCTGGCTATCCTACTCGGATCGTCAGTAGCCAATAGTCTCGATCATTCGCTGGCTGAGCTTTTCGGCTTGCGGCGGAATTGCTTGACAACCCTTCCCGGTGTTGGCGAGGAGATGTCGAGGTATGCCGTGTCGGACCGGCTGCTTGCGGCCCGGGAGCTATTACGACGTGCCCTGGAGGAAACCTTCAGGGAACCCGGGGACTCTTTGGCGTCCCCTGACGCTGTAAAAAGCTACTTGAGATTGTTTCTGGCAGGTCAGGAATACGAAAGCTTCGTTGCTATATGGCTCGATGCTCAGAACCGGCTCATTTCCGGATTGGAGATGTTTCGCGGCACGACCACGCAAACCTCGGTGTATCCCCGCGAAGTGGTCCGTACAGGCCTGAAGCTGAATGCGTCAGCCGTAATCTTCGCTCATAACCACCCAAGTGGCAGTGTAGAACCATCACGCGCCGACGAGATGTTGACCAACCAGCTACGTCAAGCGCTGGCGCTGGTCGATATCAAGGTTCTCGATCACTTCATCGTGACCGACACCTCGACCATGTCCTTTGCTGAAAGGGGCCTGATCTAAATAAACCCCGCCAGCAGGATCGGCGGGGTTTTTCGTTAACCGAGTGAGTAGAAATTTACGGGATCAGCTTATTGCGGACATACATCGGGCTTACCTGCTGAAATCCATTCAGGCAGGTAGTCCAAAGGCGGTCGCAATTACTTCTTGCATTGGTCAAATTTACGGCACACAATATCATCAAATTGATTACATACATTTCATGTAAATGACCAAACATAAAACCAATTATGGTTCTGCCGCCGGCTGTCGTGGATGAGGAACGCATTGACAATGCACCCCCAACGTGTTCATGGCCTAAGCCACGCACAGCGCGAGCGGCTGGCCTACATCGATTTCCGGCTCTATTTCTTCGGCGAGATCGGACGGCCCGATCTGAGCGGTCGTTTTGGCGTGGCACCGGCGGGTGCAACACGAGACCTCGCCCTGTACCGGGAGATTGCGTCGCAAAATATCGAGTTCGACGGCAGCAGCAAGGTTTATCGCATCGGCAAGGATTTCGTGCCGTTGTTTGAGCACGCACCTCAGCGCGTGCTGTCAGCGATTGCCTTGGGGTTTGGCGATGGCGTGAACGTTGATTCTCAGCCACTGCTACCCTGCGAATCGCCCACAGCTCTGAGCAGTCCCAGGATGGATGTGTTGGCCCCGATCTGCCGGGCCATCTACGCCAAGCGACCGGTGACCATCCGCTACTACTCGATGAGCAGCGGCGAGTCCGAGCGTGTGATCGTGCCCTTCGCCTTGGTCGACACCGGGCTGCGCTGGCACGTTCGGGCCTTTGATCGTAAGAGCGGCGAGTTCCGCGACTTCGTCGTGACGCGCATTGAAGCGCCGACGTTGCTCGATGAGGAGCCTAAGGCGAACGAGCGCCCGGACAACGATATCCAGTGGACGCGCATCGTTGAACTGGATTTCGTGCCCCATCCGCGTCTGAGTCGTCCCGAAATCATCAGGATGGACTACGGGATGAAGGATGGCCCGATACGGATGCGTATCCGCGCGGCGGTCGCTGGCTACATGCTGCTGCGCTGGAGCGTCGATGCATCTCCTGACCACAGCCTGAAAGAAGAACAGTACCGCCTCTGGCTCAGCGATCCGCTGGCCTTGTACGGGGTGGAGAACGCAAAGCTCGCACCGGGGTACCAAGCGCCAGCAGCCAAAACATTACGGAAATAGGACAGAACACGATGGCACAGAACGACACGAACAAGAACGGCGGCAATCTCGGCTTTGAGGCCGAGATGTTCAAGGCAGCGGACAAGCTGCGCGGCAATATGGAGCCGTCCGACTACAAGCACGTCGCGCTCGGGCTCATCTTCCTGAAGTACATCTCAGATGCCTTCGAGGCGAGACACAAGTCGCTGTTGGCAGAAGACCCACAGGCGGCCGAGGATAAGGATGAATATCTTGCCGACAACGTGTTCTGGGTGCCGAAGGACGCGCGCTGGTCGTACCTACAAGCCAACGCCAAGCTGCCGACCATCGGTACGCTGATCGATGACGCGATGCGCGCCATCGAAAAGGACAACGAGTCACTGAAGGGCGTGCTGCCCAAGGATTACGCCCGGCCTGCGCTCAACAAGGTGATGCTCGGCGAGTTGATCGACTTGATTTCTGGCATTGCCCTAAATGAAGAGGGACACGCATCCCGCGACATCCTTGGCCGCGTCTACGAATACTTCCTCGGCCAGTTCGCAGGTGCCGAAGGCAAGCGTGGCGGCGAGTTCTATACGCCACGCTCTGTCGTGCGTGTGCTCGTCGAAATGCTGGAGCCCTATCAAGGGCGCATCTATGACCCGTGCTGCGGTTCCGGCGGGATGTTCGTTCAGTCCGAGAAATTCGTGCAAGAGCACGGCGGCCGCATCGGCGACATCGCGATCTACGGCCAAGAATCGAACTACGTCACTTGGCGGCTGGCCAAGATGAACCTCGCGGTGCGTGGCATCGACTCCGACATCCGCTGGAACAACGAAGGCAGTTTTCACAAGGACGAGCTGCGCGACCTCAAAGCTGACTATATCCTCGCAAATCCGCCGTTCAATATCTCGGATTGGGGCGGTGACCGTCTGCGGGAAGATGTGCGCTGGAAGTTTGGTGCGCCCCCGGTGGGTAACGCCAACTACGCATGGCTCCAGCACATCGTTCACCACCTTGCGCCAAACGGTACAGCGGGCGTGGTGCTGGCCAATGGTTCGATGTCCTCTACTCAGTCTGGCGAGGGCGACATCCGCCGCAAGATGGTCGAGAAGGATGTCGTGGATTGTATGGTGGCCCTGCCGGGGCAGCTCTTCTACTCGACCCAGATCCCCGCGTGCCTTTGGTTCCTGGCCCGCAACAAGAACCCGGGGAACGGTTGGCGTGACCGCAACGGCGAGGTGCTGTTCATCGACGCCCGCAAGCTTGGTGTGCTCGTTGATCGGACACGACGCGAGCTCTCAGACGCAGATGTCAAACGCATCACCGATACCTACCACGCATGGCGAGGCGAGCCAATCCTGGGCGCGTATACCGATGCGCCAGGGTTCTGCAGGTCAGTAACGCTGGATGAAATTCGAAGCAATGGCCACCTCCTGTCCCCGGGCCGATACGTCGGATCAGAAGAGGCCGAGGCCGATGAATTTCCTTTTGAGGTCAGATTCACGGAACTTTCGGGGCAGTTGGAAGAGCACTTCGTCGAGTCCGCGCGACTTGCAGAAGTAGTCCGACAAGCACTTGCGGGAGTCAAGTTGTGAATGAGTGGCGAGAGGTTGCGCTAGGTGACGTCATCGAATTAAAGCGCGGCTACGACCTTCCAAGTGCGGAACGCCGCCCTGGCAGCGTGCCGATCATTTCGTCCTCTGGAGAGAGTGGCCTGCACTGCGAAGCAAAGGTCAATGGCCCCGGTGTAGTGACTGGGCGATATGGAACGATTGGCGAAGTATTCATGGTCGAGTCCGATTTTTGGCCCCTGAACACGTCCCTGTATGTCCGTGATTTCAAGGGCAATGACGTTCGATTCGTCTATTACCTCCTGAAAACGGTTAACTGGAATCAATACAACGACAAGAGCGGCGTGCCGGGTATCAACCGGAATCACGTCCACGAGCATCGCGTGAGGGTGCCGGAAATCGGAGAGCAGCAGGCCATCGCTCACGTACTTGGCGCGCTTGACGACAAGATTAAGCGCAACAGCCTTGTGAATAACAGTCTGGAAGAAATGGCTCGGGCGTTGTTTAAGGACTGGTTCGTTGATTTCGGGCCGATTCGCTCGATGGTGGCTGAACCGATTCATACTGCAACTGCCATCGGCAAGGCTGTAATGCCGAAAGAATTTGAGGCATCGGGGTTGCCACTCGGGTGGGTAAACGGATGCCTTTCTGATATCGCTGAATCGAGAAACCGTGGTGTTCTCCCATCTGACGTGGCCCCAGAGACACCTTATATCGGTCTAGAGCACATGCCCAGACGCGATATTGCGCTAGTGGCGTGGGGAGCCGCAGGAAAGGTGACCAGCAACAAGTCACGTTTCGCGAGAGGCGACATTCTGTTCGGGAAACTTCGCCCCTATTTCCACAAAGTAGGCGTAGCGCCATTGGATGGAATCTGCTCTACAGACATCATCGTTCTTGGGTCAAAATCCGACGTATGGAATGCCTTTGTTCTGATGTGCGTGTCTAGCGATGAGTTCGTCGCCTATACCGATCAGACGTCAAATGGAACAAAAATGCCGAGAACCAGTTGGGACTCGATGGGGAGGTACGGATTGACTATGCCAGATGCTGTGACTGCGGCAGCATTTAACCAGCTAGTCCAGCCAAGCATTGATGTCATTCTGTCAAATATCCACGAAACAAGGGTGCTGGCTACATTGCGCGATCTATTGATCCCGAAGTTGCTCTCGGGCGAAGTAAAGATTTCAGAATGCGAGCGCTTGGTCGGTGGCGCTGTATGACTCTTGACTGGTGCCCCGGCATCCGCGAGGCCTGCTTGCATTGGCGCGATGCGCCGATGCTGCAGCAAACCTTCGAGGAGCTAGAGCGGGCCCTGGCCGACGACAACGACGCTTGCATTGATTCGGCGAAGGCCATCGTTGAAGTCGTCTGCCAAATCATCTTACAAGAGCTAGATTCGCCCTCGAATCCGGTTCGACCCGTGGAGGCGCTGCCTACCTTCGGAGCGTGGATGAGTGCGGCCGTTCGCGCGCTCAAGTTGGGGGATGTCAGGCACAACGGATTTCAGAAGCTCGTTTCACAACACAAGAAGTTGACTGACACGTTGGGCGAGTTGCGCAACGACGCGGGGACAGCAAGTCACGGCCGCGAGGGATTCCTACAGAGGCTGTCAGTCCACCATCACCGCTCGGCCGTCTTGTCAGCTGATGCCATCGTGACGTTCCTTCATCAAGCCTATCTGGAGGCCGAGTTGGATTTGGTGCGAACGCGCGAACCTTACGAGCGCTTCGATCACCTGCACGAGCTGATAGATGCGCACGTTTCACTGCAAGCGGACGTCGACGAAGAAGGTTTTCTTACGATAGACGTGACCCTGCCTTCCGGTGACATTTTGCCTTTGCGAGTTGAAGCAAGTCGCTTGCTTTACCAACTGGATCGGGACGCCTATGTCGAGGCGTTGAACGCGGCGCGAGGGGCTCCTGCTGCGGTGGTAGAGCAAGACGAATTACAAGGGGGAGAATGATGGCGTTTTTGTCGGAGGCAGCCGTTGAACTGGCACTACTAGAGCAACTGCGAGGGCTAGGCTACAGCATCGAGCAAGAAGAAAACATCGGCCCAGATGGCCATCGGCCTGAGCGTGACAGTCACGATGTGGTCGTGCTGAAGAAGCGCTTGGAGGACGCCGTTGCGTTGCTCAATCCGGGGATGCCATTGGAAGCGCGTCAAGATGCGATCCGCAAGGTGATGCAGTCAGAGCTGCCGTCAATGCTTGAAGAGAACCGTCGTATCCACAAACTAATGACGGAGGGCGTCGACGTCGAGTATTACGCCGACGACGGCACCCTGACAGCGGGCAAGGTCTCTCTCATCAACTTCGAACGGCCAGAGCAGAACGATTGGTTGGTGGTGAGCCAGTTTGTGGTGATCGCCGGGCAATACAACCGCCGCCCAGACGTGGTGGTGTTCGTTAATGGCCTGCCGCTGGGTGTGATCGAGCTGAAGGCTCCCGGCAGCGGCAACGCAACATTGGTCGGGGCTTTCAACCAGCTGCAGACTTACAAGAAGCAGATCCCTGCGCTATTCAACATCAACGCACTGCTAGTGACATCGGATGGGATTACCGCCCGCGTCGGCTCGCTGTCTGCCGACCTGGAGCGGTTCATGCCGTGGCGCACGACCGACGGCAAAGACGTTGCACCGAAAGGTGCGCCCGAACTCTCAACACTAATTGAAGGCGTTTTCGCGCAGCGCCGCTTGCTCGACATGCTGTACCACTTTACGGTCTTCGGTGAGACTGGCTCGGGCTTGGCGAAGATCATTGCGGGCTATCACCAGTTTCACGCGGTTCAGCACGCGGTCAACAGTACCGTAACGGCGTCCGCCCCTGGTGGCAATCAGCGGGTCGGCGTGATCTGGCACACCCAAGGCTCAGGCAAGAGTCTGCTGATGGCGTTCTACGCCGGGCAGCTGGTCAAACATCCTGCGATGGCCAATCCAACGCTCGTAGTGCTAACCGACCGCAATGACCTCGACGACCAGCTTTTCACCACCTTCTCGATGTGCCGCGACCTGATTCGGCAAACACCGGTACAGGCTGACAGCCGCGAAGACTTACAGAAGCTTTTGGCGCGTGCATCTGGTGGCGTGATTTTTACAACCTTGCAAAAGTTTGGCGAGACAAGCCAGGCGCTGACTGAGCGTCGCAATGTGGTCGTGATCGCTGATGAAGCGCACCGCAGCCAATATGGCTTTCGGGCCAAGGTGGACGCCAAAACGGGTGAAATTTCCTACGGGTTCGCCAAGTACCTGCGCGACGCGCTGCCCAACGCGTCGTTCATTGGTTTTACCGGCACACCCATTGAGGCCGACGATGTGAATACCCCGGCGGTGTTCGGCAATTACATCGACGTTTACGACATCAGCCGCGCAGTCGAGGACGGCGCGACAGTGCCGATCTACTACGAGTCTCGGCTCGCTCGCATTGAGCTTGATGAGGACGAAAAACCGAAGATCGATGCCGAGGTCAACGAACTCACAGAGGACGATCCGGAGGTCGAACAGGAACGCTTCAAGCGCAAATGGTCGACAGTAGAAGCCTTGGTGGGCAGTGATAAGCGCCTCGCGCTGGTTGCGCAGGACATGGTCACCCACTTCGAGGATCGCGTTGCTGCGCTGGACGGAAAAGCGATGGTGGTGTGCATGAGCCGTCGTATCTGCGTGAAGCTGTACGACGAAATCGTGAAGCTCCGTCCAGACTGGCACAGTGCCGATGACAACGCGGGGGCGGTCAAGATTGTGATGACGGGCGCTGCCAGCGACCCCGAAGAATGGCAGCAGCACATCGGCAACAAGGCCCGCCGCGATCTTCTGGCCAAGCGCGCACGCGACGCCAAAGACCCGCTCAAGTTGGTGATCGTGCGAGATATGTGGCTTACCGGGTTTGATGCGCCCTGCATGCACACGATGTACGTGGATAAGCCGATGCAGGGGCATGGCCTGATGCAGGCGATTGCGCGAGTGAATCGTGTGTTCCGCGACAAGCCTGCTGGGTTGATCGTCGACTACATCGGTATCGCCCAGAACCTGAAATCGGCGCTTCAGCAATACTCGAAGAACGACCAGGAGAACACCGGCGTCGACGAGTCGCAGGCCATCGCCGTGCTGATGGAAAAGTACGAAGTCGTGCGCGACATGTACCACGGCTTCGACTACGCCGCAGCGATGGACGGAACACCTCAAGAACGCTTGGCAATGATGGCCGGTGCAATTGAGTGGATTCTCGACATGCAGCAAAAGTTGGCGGCGAAGGAGAAAACCAAGGACGGTAAAAAGGATGCGCATCGCCGCTATCAGGATGCCGTGCTGGCGTTGTCCAAAGCGTTCTCCCTTGCATCGGCATCCGACGAGGCCCGCGAAATCCGAGAGGAAGTGGGCTTCTTCCAGGCGATTCGCGCGGCGCTGGTGAAGAGCAGTACCGGGTCGGGTGTAACTCAGCAAGAGCGCGAACTGGCAATCCAGCAGATCGTGAGTCGTGCTGTAGTTTCCACCGAGATTGTTGACATCCTCGCTGCCGCCGGGATTAAGAGCCCGGACATCTCGATCTTGTCAGACGAGTTCCTGGCCGAAGTTCAGCAGATGGAGCGCAAGAACCTCGCGCTCGAAGCGTTGCGGAAATTGATCAATGACGGCATCCGCTCCCGCAGCAAAGCCAACGTCGTGCAGACCAAGGCTTTCTCAGAGCGCTTGGAAGATGCGGTCGCGCGGTATCACGCCAA
>JAIBJL010000013.1 GCA_020029545.1 Gammaproteobacteria bacterium | reverse complement strand
GTCCGGTTATGGTCAGACGGGACCGTACGCCGGCAAGCCGGGCTTTGCCTCGGTTTGCGAAGCCATGGGTGGGCTGCGCTATGTGAATGGCTTTCCCGATCGCCCGCCGGTGCGCCCGAATCTTTCGCTCGGCGATTCGCTCGCAGGAATGCACGCCGCGATGGGCGTGTTGCTGGCATTGGTAGCGAAGTTGCGGTCGCGCGGCGGCGGGCAAGTGGTGGATACCGCCATTTACGAATCGGTGTTCAACATGATGGAAGGCGTCGTGCCGGAATACGACGGCGCCGGCGCGATCCGCGGTCCATCGGGCTCGACCCTGACCGGCATCGTGCCATCGAACACCTACCTGTGCCGCGATGGCAAGCATGTAGTGATCGGCGCGAACGGCGATTCGCTGTATCAGCGATTGATGCGAGCCATGGGCCGCGAGGATCTCGCGAGCGACCCGCGCATGGCACACAATGCCGGACGCGTACAGCACGAAGCGCAGATCGATGCAGCGATTGCCGCGTGGGCCCAGGCCAATGACTCCCAGAGTGTGCTGGCAACACTGGCCGAGATCGCCGTACCTGGCGGCTCGATCTACAGTGTCGTCGACATGTTCAAGGATACGCACTACCAGGCGCGCGAGATGTTCGAATCCGTCGAGGTGAATGGCTCGCCGCTGAAAATTCCGGCAATCGTGCCTAAACTGTCGGCGACACCGGGCGGCACGCAATGGGCCGGTCCGGCGCTCGGCGCGCATACGCACGAAGTGCTCACGCAATTACTTGGGATGCGCGCGGATGAGATCGAGGCACTGCGCAACGAGCGCGTGATTTGAATCGTTCACCTCTTCCATACGAGGGTGTCGCAAAAGGCTGTCCCTGCCGTTTTGCGACGTCGCTTGCGAAAGGCGCGACTTTCGCGACGCTCCCGAAATCAAGCGCCTAAGAGGGTGCTTGATTTCGTCCGGCCATCCGTGGCCGGCGGGAGGCAGTCGCAAAAGAACTTTTACGACAGCCTCCATGCGGGAGAGGTCGCACGTAGTGCGGGTGAGGGATAGACGCGGCACGCAGAGCGCTAACCTTTCAGCTTGCCGACATTCTGCGTCAATGCCTGTCGAGTCAGCCAATACGCGCGCGGTTCGATGACCGCGCGTTTGCGCGTGCGCGAGGCCGGAGCGAAAGTCCACAGCAATAGACGCAGATACCAGCGGATGATCCGATTGCGCAGCGTCGCCGGTAATGGACGACTTTCAAAACCGACGACATTGCCATGGGCCGGCAACCAGGTGATGCCGTGATAAACGCGAATGTCGCACAGCTCCGGATCGTCGTGCGCACTGCGCGCCAGCATCCGCAACGACTCTCGCATCAGCCGGGCGAAGCCGAAGCCGGTCCGTTGCATCGAGCCATCGCCGAGCGCCGAGATACTGGCATTGTTGAAATGCAGCATGCCGATCAGTTCGTTGTCGCGCAGCACCGTACCGTCGGCGAACTGCAGCTCGGGTCCGCGATAACGCTGATATCCGATGTGCAGCGCCGGCCCCAAGGGGCGCAACCGATGCTTCCGCTGATAGCGGGCATCGATCCGGCTCATGATTTTCCGCACGATCACGCGCATGGCGGGCATCGTTACGGCTTGGCAATCGGACGTCAATGCCGGCTCATACTCAGCCGCGACTGGTGTACCCACGATAGATCTAGCACGAGCTCGGCAATCCGTGCCGCCCCGTTGCGACTCCCCAGTGCCCAGGCGCGTCGTTGCGCTTCCGCCAGCTGCTCGGGTTGATCGACCAGCGCTTGAATGCGATGGACCAGTTCGTCGTCGCTCACCAGCGCGCCGACGCCGTGACGCTCCAGGAAGTCGACATTGAACCCTTCCTGGCCGCCCAGCGAACGCGTTGCGAACAGCGGGCGGCCGCAGGCCAGCGCTTCGGCGACACTGATACCGCCGGGTTTGCCGACAACGATGTCGGCGGCCCGCATGTGCAGATCCATGCGCTCGGTCCAGCTGCAGACGCGCATGCGATCCGGATAACGTTCCTGCAAGGCAGCGAGGTTCTGTTCGGCGGCACGATTGCGCCCTGGCACGATCAACAAGCGTGCCCTGCAAGGACGCGCCAGCAACTGCGCGGTGATGCTATCCACGTTCAACCCGAGTCCGCCGCCCAGCACCAGCACGATCGCGTCCTGATGCGGCAGACCTAACTGCCTGCGCGCTTCTACTTGCGACAACGGCACCGAGAATCCCGGCATCAACGGCACACCCGTGCCCACGACATCGCCTTGCCGATCGGAGCTGACGAACGTTTCCACCAGCGACTGATGCGCCACACAGTAACGATCGACGCCCGGCTGAATCCAGAAATCGTGGGTGCCGAAGTCTGTCAGCACGCCGACCACCGGCGTCTGTAAACGGCGCCGCGACTTCAGCCACGACACCATCGCCGATGGAATCATCTGCGTGCACACGATGACATTCGGCCCGGCGCTGCGTATCAGACCTTCAATCCGTTTGATCAGACGCAGCCAGGTCCATTTCAGCAGCGCCAGGCGCGCTTTGACACCGTTGCCGGCCAGACTCGCGCTCTCATAGGGCAGCACCATGCACAACAAGGGCAGCAGCAAACGATCCGAGGAGTAGCGCAGGCTGCTGATCGCCGGAGGATCGGCACTGGCGGCAATCTGTGCGATCAGTTCCAGCACTTCCAGCACCGCGGCGGGCGGTCCCTCTTCATTCTCGAGGATCTGCCGCCAGGTATGTTCGTCCAGATGGTACAGGCGTTCATAGAGCTGTGGGTATTCCTGCACCAACCGCAGATACGTGTGATGGCAGATCGCGGCGACACCGGGATTCATCAACGACCACAGATCGAGCGTTCTGACCGGGATGGATCGCTGGATCAGCGATGCCTCGATCGCCTGTGCAGCGCGCACGTGACCAAATCCCAGACCGGAAGTCAGTAACAGCACCTGAGGCGCAGCGGCAGCCGAATGAGGCGAACGCGCAGTCGGTGCGCGCGGCAAGATTGAAGAATCCATCCGCATCATAGAGCCCCGCATCATAAAGCCGTCCCATAGCGAACATGCCAGGGGTTCCTGCGCAAATGCCCGTTGCGACCCGGAAGTTCCAGTGCAAAGAGCGGCGCCACACACGGAAATTCTCTTGTAAAAAGGAACAACTCGCCGTGCAGGGCGTTGCGTGCGGCGCGTTGCGTGGATGTCATTGCCTTGAGCACGCCCCGCTTCACCCATCGAAACTCTTGTGGAGACTTAAAGATGCCCCGCAGCACTCTCGCCGTGCTCGCTCAATTGCTTGCCGATCAGGAAGCATCGATCGTCAAGGAGTGGCTGGAAACGCTCAGTACTGGGGGACAGCTGCAGTCGGGACGCATCCGGGAGCCGGAGCTGCGCACTCAGTGCACCAGCTTTCTGCAAGGCCTCAGGACTGCGTTGGCCCAGGATTCCAACGACACTGCCGCACCCGCCTTCGCGCCGGTGAAACAGCTGCTTGCCGACATCTCCAAGTCGCGTGCGATCCAGGGTTTTTCACCGACTGAAACCGCGATGTTCGTTTTCTCCCTGAAGCAACCTCTGGTCAATGCGATCAATCGGTCGGAGCTGTTTGCGGCGAACTCGCTCGCAGGCGTCGTCTGGCAGGTGACGTTGCTCCTGGATACGCTCGGTCTGTATACGATGGATGAGTACCAGAAAAGCCGCGAGCAAGTGATCATCCGCCAGCAACGTGAAATCTCCGAACTCTCCACCCCGGTGGTGAAGCTGTGGGACGGCGTACTGGCTTTGCCCTTGATCGGCACCCTCGACAGCGAGCGCACGCAGGTGGTCATGGAAAACCTGTTGCAGTCCATCGTCGAACAAGGCGCCGAAATTGCCATCATCGATATTACGGGCGTGCCGACAGTCGACACGTTGACAGCACAGCACTTGCTCAAGACCGTGGCTGCCGCCCGACTCATGGGGGCCGACTGCATCGTCAGCGGCATCCGGCCACAGATTGCGCAGACGATGGTGCACCTGGGTCTCGAACTCAACGTGGTCTCGAAGGCCACGCTGGCCGACGCATTCGCCGTGGCGCTCAAGCGCTTGAACCGCACGGTCGTAAGCTTGAAGACCGACCCGCGCCAGCAGGCTTGAGCCATGGATCGCATACCGATCCTGAAGCTGGGCGATGCACTGCTGGTGACCATCCAGGTCGACATGCACGATCGCCTCGCCACCGCCCTCGAAGAGGATCTCACCAACCGAATCGTCAAGCACAAGGCCCACGGCGTGCTGATCGACATCTCGGCACTCGAAATCGTCGACAGCTTCATCGGCCGCATGTTGGACAACATCGCGGCAGTCTCCAGGGTGCTGGATGCCGACACCGTGGTCGTGGGCATGCGTCCCGCGGTAGCCATTACCCTGGTTGAACTGGGCCTGTCGCTTGCCGGCGTCCGCACCGCGCTCAATGTCGAACGCGGCATGGAACTCATCCGGCTACGGCACGGCGCAGCGGAGCGCGATGTCGATGTCGACAACGCCTCCTGACACTCTGCCGATCCGCACCTCGGACGATGTGGTGTTCGTTCGTCAGCAGGTGCGGCTGCGCGCCGTGCAGGCCGGGTTGGGCCTGGTCGACCAGACCAAGATCGTTACCGCCGCCTCCGAGCTGGCACGTAACACACTCGACTATGGTGGCGGCGGGACGGTCACGCTGAGCAGCATCGACGACAACGGTCGACGCGGCGTCCGGCTGGTGTTCGAAGATCAGGGCCCTGGCATTCCCGACATCCCGCTCGCGTTGCAAGACGGCTACACGACCGGCAATGGACTGGGGCTTGGACTGAGCGGCGCTAAACGGTTATCGAACGAGTTCCGCATCGAGTCCGCTCTCGGCGGCGGAACTCGGGTCATGATCGCGCGCTGGAAATAGCATGCGCACGATCACAGTCACCGAGAGCAGCCAGATCGCCGAAGCACGGCAGGTCGCATCGCAACTTGCCACTACGCAGGGATTCGACGCCACCAGCGCCGGCCGCGTCGCGCTCGTCGCCACGGAGCTGGCGACCAACCTCGTGAAGCACGGCGGCGGTGGCGAGCTGCTGGTCTGCGACTACGATGCAGGCAGCGTCGGGGGCGTCCAATTGATCGCCCTGGATAAAGGCAAGGGAATCGCGGATCTGGACCGATCCTTCGAGGATGGCTATTCCAGTGAGGGTACGGCGGGCCATGGGCTCGGAGCGATTCGCCGGCAATCGCAGCAACTCGACATCGCGAGTTGGCCGGGATTGGGCACTGCCCTGATGGCCAGAGTCTCCGCCGGCCCTGCCCCACGCGCGGGACCCTCGGTATCCGCGTCGGTATCCGAGTCGGTCTCCGAGTATGGCTGCGTCTCCATTCCGCTGCACGGCGAAGAAGTCTGCGGCGATGCTTGCGCCGCGATACACACCGAACAGGGCCTGGCCGTCATCGTCGCCGATGGACTCGGCCACGGCTCCGAAGCGGCCATCGCAGCGAACGAGGCGGTGCGCTTGTTTCGTAAATACAGGCTGCAGCCGATTGCAGAGCTGCTGGCTTCGCTGCACAACGGATTGCGGGCAACGCGCGGAGCCGCCGTGGCGATTGCGCATGTCGACTATGCGCGTCGCTCCATCAAGTACGGGGGCATCGGCAATATCGCCGGCGCGATCGTTGCGTCCGAGAGCACGCGTCGCATGGTCTCGCTCAATGGCACCGCCGGACACAACGCCAGAAAAATTCTCAGCTTCGACTATGCCTGGTCGAATGGCCTGCTGATCATGCATTCGGACGGGCTGGGGACGAACTGGTCGCTTGACCGCTATCCGGGGTTGTCGCGCATGCATCCGACACTGATTGCCGCCGTGCTGTATCGCGACTACTCGCGTGGCCGAGATGACGTCACGGTGCTGGTGATCCGGCTACCGGAGCAGGCATGAACTGGCCGATCGTCACCATGCCGTTGCAGCTGGAGTCGGACATCGTCGCCGTGCGACAGCGGGCGCGACGACTCGCGGAGCTGCTGCAATTCGATCGCCAGGATCAGACTCGCATCGCGACGGCCGTGTCCGAGATCGCACGCAACGCATTCAGCTATGCCGGCGGTGGCCGCGTCATTTTTTCGCTCGATGAATCGGCCACTCTCCAGGAACTGTCGATTGCCGTGATCGATCAGGGCGAGGGCATCGCCGACCTCGATGCGGTACTGGAAGGACGCTACCAGTCGGAAGCAGGCATGGGACTGGGCATACGCGGCGCGCGTCGCTTGCTCAGTGGCTTCGACATTCAGACGGGCCCGAGCGGCACGCGCGTCGATCTGCGGCAGAAGCTGCCGGAACGTGCGCCAAGAATCACACGCGACTCTTTGAAACAAATCGTCGCTGCGCTGCGTACCGCGCACGATCTCGACGCCATGTCGGCACTGCATGAACAAAACCACGAATTGCTGCAGAGCCTGGAAGAAATCCGGCGCCGCCAGGACGAAGCAGAGCAGCTCAACCACGAATTGAACGACACCAATCGCGGGGTGGTCGCGCTCTACGCCGAACTCGATGCGCGCGCGGAACAGCTGCGCCAGGCGAGCGATATCAAATCGCGATTCCTGTCCAACATGAGCCATGAGTTCCGCACACCGCTGAACTCCGTGATCGCCCTCAGCCGGCTATTGCTCGACGGCGTCGATGGGGAGCTGAATACCGAGCAATCGCGACAGGTCGGTTACATCTGCAAGTCCGCGCAGGATCTGCTGGAACTGGTCAACGACCTGCTCGACATGGCCAAAGTCGAGGCCGGCAAAGTCGAATTGAAGCCGGGGCAGTTCACCGTCGCTCAGCTCTTCGGGACGCTGCGCGGCGCGTTGAAGCCGCTGCGCCGCAGTCCCGATGTCGAACTCATCTTCGATCCTGCCAACGACCTGCCCGAACTCAGCACGGATGAAGGCAAAGTGGCGCAGGTGCTGCGGAACTTCATCTCCAATGCGCTGAAGTTCACCGAACGGGGCGAGGTCCACGTGTCGGCTCACTACCAGCAGCCATCGCAGCGAATCCTGTTCGCCGTACGCGATACGGGTGTCGGCATCGCAGCGGAAGATCAGGAACGCGTGTTCGAGGAGTTCTCGCAAGTCGACGGCCATCTTCAGCGTCGCTCGCCCGGCACCGGATTGGGGCTGCCGCTGTCGCGACGGCTCGCCGAACTGCTCGGTGGAGAGGTCTGGCTCGACAGCACACCGGGCGAAGGCTCGACATTCTATCTTGCCATCCCGGTGCAGCTCGCTCCGTCGGCAGCCGCGGCTGAAGCTCAGCCGGCGCAACGCAGGAAGATTCTCGTGGTCGACGACGACGAGACTTTTCGCTACGTGCTGCGCAAGATCCTCGATGAACAGGATCGCTACGAGGTGGCCGAAGCCGTCGACGGACAAGCCGGGCTCGAACGCATCGCGGCCGAACGCTTCGATTTGATCGTGCTTGACCTGCAGATGCCGCGCGTCGATGGCGTAGCCGTGCTGCAACGACTGCGCAGCGACCCTGCAACGAGTGCTCTGCCGGTGCTGATTACCACATCGCTGCACGTCGACGATGCGCTCGCCGCGCGCCTGCCTGAAGGCGTGCCGATACTACCCAAGCAGGCACTGTCGCGCGATCGCGTCAACGCGATGTTGCAACAACTCATCGGGACATGAGGAGAAGCACGTTGCCACATCGTGATTCCATCATCCTGAATGTCGACGACGAAGAGGCCCCACGCTACGCGAAGACGCGCACGCTCACGCACGCCGGCTTCACGGTCGTGGAAGCAAATACCGGGTATGAAGCCCTTCGCAAAAGCGAAGACCTGCAGCCCTCGATCGTTCTGCTCGACGTCAAACTGCCCGATATCAGCGGCCTCGAAGTATCGGGCATCATCAAGCAGCGCTGGCCGCACATTTTCGTGCTGCAGACGTCGGCGACCTTTGTTACCGGCGCGGATCGCACGCGTGGCTTGGAAGGCGGCGCCGACTCGTACCTGACTCAACCCATCGAACCCGCCGAACTGGTGGCCGCGGTGCGCGCGTTGCTGCGACTGCGCGATGCCGAAGAAAAGCTGCGTCGACTGAATGAAACCCTGGAGCAGCGCGTGCAGGAACGCACCGCGGACCTTGCCGCTGCCAATGCGCGGCTACGCGAGGAAATCAAGCAGCGACGTCGTGCCGAAGCTGCCCTGGTGCAGGCGCAGAAGATGGAAGCGATCGGTCATCTGACCGGCGGCATTGCACACGACTTCAACAATCTGCTGACGGCGGTGCTCGGCAACATCGATCGCATTCGCGCGCGGGCCGTCGATCCGAAGCTTACGCGGCTGGCCGAAAACGCATTCATGGCTGCAGAGCGCGGCTCCAAGCTCACCGCGCAACTGCTCGCGTTCTCGCGCACCCAGAAATTGGCGACGCAGCCGGTCGATGTGAACGCTCTCATCCGCGGCATGAGCGACCTGCTCAATCAGTCGCTGGGACCGGCAATCACGTTGACGCTGCAGCTGGCGGAGAATCTACCGCACGCACTGGCCGATCCGAATCAACTGGAACTCGCGATTCTGAATCTGGCGATCAACGCGCGCGACGCCATGACCAACGACGGCGTGATCACGATCGTGACTTCACAAGTTCAGATCACGCTGCACGAGGATGACGCGCTACCGGGCTCGTATGTCAACGTTGCTGTCATCGACAATGGCTCCGGCATGTCGCCCGATGTGCTGGCGCGTGCATTCGATCCTTTCTTCACGACCAAGCCGGCAGGCAAGGGCACTGGCCTGGGCCTGTCGCAGGTTTACGGCATCGCCCGCCAGGCCGGCGGTTCGGTACGCATCGACAGTGAAGTTGGACAGGGCACCCGAGTCAGCATTCGTCTCTGCGAATCGAGCGATGCGGAAAAAATTACCGCAGTCGAAGTCGCCCCGCAGGCAGGTGTCGTCAGCGAAACCATTCTGGTCGTCGACGACGATGCGGATGTACGCACGCTGGTCGGAGACTATCTGAGCGAGTTGGGCTACCGCACTTATCTCGCCGGCAGCGGTGAGGCAGCCATGAAAATTCTCGAGGACATCACCCCCGACCTGCTGCTCGCCGACTTCGCCATGCCGGGACACAACGGCGCCGAAGTGGCACGCGCCATTCGCCAGAAATTGCCCAAGCTGCCGATCTTGTTTTTCAGCGGATACGCGGACACTTCCGCACTCGAAGCTGCGGTGGGCAAAGCACCGCTACTGCGCAAGCCATTCCGGCCGAATGAACTGGCGACCGCGATTCGGACCCTGCTGAACCAGGGATCGGCATGACCCGGCGTGGAGCGTCGCGCGACGTGGCATGCTCGCGAAGCACCGATGATGCCGGTAGGCGGCCCCGGCGAATGGAATACTAAGAATGTGATAGAGCGGCTCGAAGCCGCCCTGCAATCGATGTTCGAATCAATGTTTGCGGAGTTTCATTCGTACGCGGCGGCTGGCGAGCACACCCAGGTACTGAGTGATTTTTGCATCGCTGGATAACGTGTTGAGTTCCTGCTCGTAGATTTCCTTGACGATGTCTACCGATGTCTCGGTTTCTTTCGCTATGGCTTCCGTCAATGCCTGATCGTTCTTCGCAGTCGTCTTCCTGCTCTGAATCAGTGCGGCCATCAGTGAACCTCCACAGTGATAAAACATCCCGTGCTCGCGCCCGGTCGTGCTAGTACTCCGGTCACCAGCCGGCTGTGAGCCAGTGGTGAGTGATCAAGGAACGATCAACTCAACACGGGGCGCATCTTCCGCCGAAGAAACTCGATGTCAAGCACGAGTTATCCCAAAGTTGTCCACCGATTCTGTGGATAACTGGAGCGCACGAACGAATTCACGTACTTACCGAGGAATGCCACCGGCGTGCGCTAAGTTCAAACCCGTCGCAATTGCCGGCAGACCTCGCGATCGATGCGACGGATCGCGCGTCAATAATTCGTTTTCTCCTGCGTTCCGCGAAATAGCGAGCCCTCTTGACGAGCGTCACTCCAGTTCGGCTTTGAGCGCTTCATGCTCGTTACGTTCCGGTCGCGGGACGGACCGTCGCCCGCCAGGTCCTGCAGCAGCTTCATCCAGCGCGGCAACAGCAGACCATGCAGGTCGAACTGCGACACGGCGGTGCGTCTGGCGGCTTCGCGCAGACGCAGATAGCGTCGCGGCGCAGCCAGAGCCGCTACGATGTGGCCCGCCAGTGCCTCGGTGTCGAAGAAATCCACCGCGATGCCATTGACGCCGTCGCGCAAGACCTCCAGCACCGACGGCGTAGCAGAACCGATCACCAGGCATCCGCTGGCCAGTGCTTCGATGAAGGACCACGACAGCACAAAGGGATAGGTCAGGTACACATGCGCGGAAGAGATGCGCAATAGATCGAGGTACAGGTGATGTGCGATCTGCCCGGTGAAATGCACACGCCGCAGATCCAACTCGCCTTGCAGTTCCTTGAGCAGCAGTTCGCGGAAACTCGCATCGGGCGGTGCAGGTGCTCCATAGCTCACGCCGTCGCCGCCGACGATCACCACCTGCGCACGCGGACGCCGCCGCAGCACCGCCGGCAGGCTGCGCATGAACACATGAAAACCGCGATACGGCTCGAGATTGCGCGCCACATAAGTGACCACCTCGTCGCTGGCAGTCAGCACCCGGCCCGAAGGCAGCGTGAATGCCGCGCGAGGGTTGGGACAGATCCGTGTGGTATCCACACCTTCATGCAGGACCGCGATGCGCTCATGCATGGTGGCGGGATATAGACTGCGTTGCCAGGCAGTCGCCGCGTGTCCCCAATCAGCCGCGTCATAGGCCAGCAGATTCACAGCATTGCGCGCACGCAGCTTCGAAGGATCGTGAAAGCTCGACGCATACTCGGGATCGAAGCCGACATCGCCACCCTGCAGCTGATAGAAGAATTCGAAATTTGCCAACAGCGGCGTGTCGGCAAACACGTCCTTGATGAACAGCGTTTCACCCCAACCGCTGTGGCCGACCACCAAGCCGGGTCGATAACCCTCCTCGCGCAGGCGTCGGCACACATCGGCCACTGCCGCGCCCGCATGGATGGCGCGATCGATCTCCACGGTATAGGCATGACAATGCAACGCCTGTCGCGTATCGCGCGGATACACCAGCTTGGTGACGCCGGGCATCGCATTGTTGTTGGGTTGGGTGATGAAAGTGACTTCATGTCCCTGCGCCACCAGATGTTGCACCAGATGGCGATACTGACCGGGAAAGTTTTGATGGACGAACAGGTACTTCATAGCTCCAGTCCTTGCAGCAGGGCATTGCGTTCCATCTCGTCGCTGGCCGGCGCGGGACGCGCCACCGCCGCCAGTTCGAGCGTGCGCGCGCGCCGCCGCAGCACGACCTCGGCAAACTGCACTCCATCGAAACAGTTTTGCAGAACGCTCGGTGTAAAGCCGCAGCGATGCGCCATGGTGGTATGGCCCTGCGCAATGGCCGCGCCGAGACCGAAAAACATGTCATGCGCCGTGACCGGGCCTGCCGGCGAGTCGTACAGCGACTCATCAAAGCGATCGCCGGCGGCGTATTGCGCCGCAGTCTGCAAATCCGGCACCAGCACACACAGGAAACCGCTGGCCCGCAACACGCGCCGGAATTCACTCAAAGCACGTCGGACCTGGTGTTGATAGAGATGCTCAAGGCAATGCGCGGCCCAAATGGCATCCGCGCTGCCATCGGCAAACGCAGACAGGTCGGTGAGGTCCGCGACCACATCCGGCGCCACCGCCGCATCGATGTCCACGCGAACTTCCCGCCATTCCCCGAAGAAGCGCGGCAACCTGCCCGAACCGCGCGGACCGCAGCCGACATTGAGCAAGATTTTTTGCTCTCTCGCCATATGCCGACTCACGGGCAGCCATGCCCGAAATCTTTATGCATGATTGTTCGATACACGATAGTCCACGCCCAACGTTTGAGTTCAGCGGCAGTCGGAGGCGGTCCGCTGGAATGCCGTGTTAGATTTTTCTTCGCCAAAGAAAATGCTGTACGACGACAGTAATTACTGCGGTTGCAATGAAAGTTGCCATGAGGATACCTAGTGCATCCTCTATGTATGTCGAGGCTGGGATCATGAACCATGTAACGACTGTGACGACAGTCGCTACGCAAAGGCCTATTAGCAGTATACGAATCACTTGAACTGCTCCCGAAAGGGGCAGTTGAAATACAACCCAGCATCGCTTCCTCCAGCCCGAACGATGTCTTCAACAAACGAAGCGCAGTTGTTAGGTAAAACGAACCAAGTCCATTGTTTTGCAAGAAGCTCTTCGAGCTTTCGATGAGAACCATCTGGATTCGGAATATGGAGAAAAGTCCTTCGAATTTCCTTCTTATCATGATCAGTAATGTAGCGACGGTAACCAGCCTCTCGCATGAATCTTGGTCTGCCCTTGCGTTCAGCAACGTGGAAATACCAACCGCCACCCGTGTTGAGCAGCATGTGACCGCAGGGGTTCCATACTGCACCAGAAACAACCACTGCATATGCATGCTTGAAATCGAACGGCTGAAGGAGACATTGATACATGATGTCGCCTACATAAGGCTCCTGTCGTTGCTTTGTTTCTGTCACGAGCTTTTCTTTTTGATGGTGAGTACGAAAGAACCCAACATCATTTGCGGCGCACGGCACGCAGTGGCTTGACCCGTGCTCGGCCATTCGCCACCTGCTTGCGCAGCGCCGTCTTGGACTCGCCGCCGCGCGCGCGCGCTGTATTTGCCTTCCCGCCTTGCTGCACGGCGAAGGGCTTGATGAGCGCCGCCGCGCCGGCACTCGCGACGTTCCCTCTTGCGGGCATGGCCGGCATGGCCGGCATGCGTCGCACGATATGCAACTGGATGCCCTCCAGTGGATCGTTGGCATGCGTCGAGCGGCAAGGCGCGCCATTGCGCAACGGCCCCACTACCGTGCCGGAGCGGAAATAGCCGCTGTATTCGCAGTCGTAGGCCGCTGCTTCCGCGCCGGGCCGCAGCCGCACCGCGAATCCCACCAGTGGCGTGGACATGCCCTTGGTGCCGCACATGCGCGCATCCGTCACCCACGGCGTTTCGAAGCCGCTGGCGGTCAAGCCTTTGTACTCGATGTCCTGTTCGCCGAAGCGCTCCAGCGGCCGCACCGCGAAGGATTCGATCCATAATCCCTCCGCCACTCGTCCGGCCCAGGCGCCATCGGCGAAATTCATGTCGCCGCGCGTGCGGATATGCGCTGCCACCTGCAGTTTGAGCGAAGGACGCGCCGCCGCGACGGCCGCTACCGCAGCCGTCCCGACAGCCCGCGGGCGCGACTCGCCGGTGTCGCCCTCTTCCGCCTCGACCTCCGCACTCGCGCTCGGCCCGGCATCGGTGCGCGCATCGAGGCGCTCCACCTTGATCGACAGCACATCGCCACCGGGCGCGCGCAGCGACGAGAGGATCAAGGTCGCACCGCCGGACTTGACGCGCGCCACCAGCAGGTCATGCGCAGCAAACAGCCAGCCGCTGCGCGTCGCAGAGCCATGCATGAATTCCACCTGCCCGGCGCGCACGCCCGGGCCCACGCCCACGTGCACCGCCGGCAACGACAATTTATCGCCCTGATTATTGCCCCGATTATTGCCGTGACGCGGCGCACGCGCCGTGGCCTCGCGCACCGCGAACAGGAACAAACCAGCGGGCAGTGGCAGCACCTGTAGCGAGGCGCTCAGACCCTCCTGCGCGAATGTCTCCGTGGGCCCGTCGAGATCGGCCGGCAATGTGTCGCCCAATGCTTCACCCGATGATTCGCTCAATGATTCACTCAGCGCCGCCAGTTTCTTATTGGGTAACGACATAGTGTTGATTCATCCTGACATCAGAAGAGAAAGAAGCCGCGGGCCGCGACCTCGCCAGGCGCAGCAGCATTGCGTTGATGCGCGACGCGGGCGTGCCCGGGGCGATGAGTTCCCCCTGCCCCGCTGCGCGCAGCCGTTCGGCCACTGCGCCGATATCGAAGGCCAACAGGGGCAGGCCGCTGGCAAACGCATGATCGAGGGCATAGCACCAGGTTTCCGGCCATATCGAGGCGACGAAGAGAGCGGACGGTGCTTCGCGTTGCAGGAGATAGGGCACTTCATCTTCGGTATAGCGACCGGTGACGAATACCCGCCCGGTGCGTTGCAGTGCTGCATCGTCATGCGAATAGCCGATGACGACGAACTCCAGCGGCAGGTCCCGTGCGCGCGCATCGTTGGCGCAGTTCATCAGCACGCGATAGCCCTTGTGCGTACCGATAGCGCCGATGAGCCCCACTTTGATTCGTGTGTCATCGCGGCCAGGAGGGCGGCCAGGGGGGCGGCCATGGGGGTGACCAGAGGGCCATGGCAGCGACGGCGCTGCGGACATGATGGTATGGGGCTGCACCTCGATGTCCAGTTGCGGAAAGTAACGCTGCATGCGCCGCGCCGTGTCCTGCGACGGCGCAATGATCCGGCGTGCGCCCTGCAACCAGCGCAGACTGCGAGCGCGTAGCGCAGCGACACCGATGGTTTCGGCAATCGGCGTCACGCCCCGCGCGGCACAGCGCTCACAGCGGTCGAGTTCGGGTTCACCGCAATAACGGCCGCGGTGAAACAACGTGATGCGCGGACATATCCAGGCGTAGTCGTGAATGAATACATCGTAGCGGCTCAGTTGACGCAGGGACTCGATGAGGCGCGCATCGAGATGCAGGAAGTGCTGCAGCTCGACTGCGACGATATCGAGACGCCGCAGCAGCGTCATCAACATCGGCAGTTCCGCGGGTGCATAGACGAGATTCGGCACGCTCAAGCCATCGGTCCACAGCTGACAGTGGCGTGACGCGGCCGCGCCGGCAGTGTGCGGCGCATGGGGACGCAGGATCAATGGCGTCAGTCCCTGCGCCGGCAGCGCGCGACAGCGGTCGGCGACGAAGCGATCCACACCGCCCGGCCAAGCCAACGTAACCATCAGCACGTAGCGGCGCCCGGCCTGAACAAGACGCTGCTGATCGATCTCGCGACGCCACGCGTGCAACGGGTCGCGTGCGACGAAGCTGGCAATGAAGCGCGCGAAACCGCGATGGCGTCGTTCGATCAGGTGCTGGCTGCGTTCCAGCAAGGCGCTGCGCGCTGCGCCGAAAGAACGACCGCCCGCGTGATACACCAGCACATCGGCGGCGAGATGATGCCGCCAACCCAGCGCGCGTGCCCGCAGGCAGAAGTCCACCTCCTCACCATAGCCCCTGCCGAAGACCGCAGCATCGAATAGCCCCGTCTGTCGCCAACAGGCGCGTTTGATATACAGGCAGAAACCTACGCCCACGGGCAACGGCCGATGGCGACCCCGGTGCACAGACTTGAACTGCTCATCCAGCTGGCGCGCGGCATCGACATCGATGTCGTCCTCACCACCGCCCGGAAACCCCGGATAGCTGGCGATGCTGCCCGAGTTACTGAAGGGCGTGACCGTGCCGATGCGGGTTGCCTGGTATGCAGTGCGCTGCAGCCTCAGCAACCAATCGCCAAACACGCGCGTATCCGCATTGAGCAACACTGCATCGCGTTCCGGCCACATCGCCATGCCCGCATTGGCTGCTGCAACGAAACCACGATTGACCGCATGACGTAGCAAATGGATACGGCCGTTGGCGGCGAGTACGTCCAGTGCCGCAGCCAATCGCGGCTCCGGTGTGGCATCGTCGATCACCAGCACCCGCACCTCCTGCGCCACGGTGGCCAGTACCGACTCGATACAGGCCAAGCTCATATCGTGATCGGCATAGACCGGTATGACCACATAAGGCGCGGCCACATGGGGCGCGGATGGAACGCAGCGTTGTCGTCGCGTCCGTGAGGCGGACGCGCGGCTTCGGTCGGCCCATGCGGCGGGAAGACGGGTCAGTGGCCGCAACAACGTTGCCCGCTCCAGCAACAATGGCGCATCCGGCAAGGACTGCCACTGACCGTCCGGGCAACGCACACTGATGTACACGCAGGTGCCTGTCAGACCGGCCTTCGCCATAAGCACATCGAATTGCCACTGATAGGCTGGCATGGGCCGCGACGTATGTACCTCGTGAACATGCTGATGCTCATCCGTAAAACGGACGCGCACACGCCGGTCCGGCGTCCAACCGACACGCGCCCAGCCACGGATGTGATTGCCTTGCTGCCATGCTCGACCCGTCACGCGAAAATCCAACGGACCGGGAGCCGTATCCATACGCCTGTCCATGGAATCAACGCAGAGCGCCCTATCCGTGGTCGGGGATCTGGCCAGGTACGCCACCATCCAAGCCAACAGGCCGCGGCTGTCGAGGAAATACTGACCCGCCGCACGCAGCAGAGTCCGACGCGCCTCGTCTTCACGACCTTGATTCAGCAGCGACCACGCCAGCAATGCCGCAACGTCCGGATCGCAACAGTCCTCGTCGGCGCGTCGCAACAGCTGCCACGCCGCTGCGGCATGCATCGCATCGCAGGTCAGCAGGCGGGCATAGATCGGCGCCAGCAGGGCTGCCTGCGACGGCATTGAACGCCAAGCCCGATCGACCAGGCGCAGCGACTGCTCCAGCGTTTGCGCTACGCGCCACAGCGCCGGCAATTGCGCGTCCAGCAACGACAACATCGAATGCAGCGATGCCGGCAATCGCCTATTGCGTGTCCGACCCACGGCATGACGTAGCGAGCGCAACAGCAAGCCGCGGAAATGTCGCGTGTCCTGCAGCGACATGAGCGGTGGCATGAGGGTATTCACCGACCTCATTACCCGCGGTCAGTCAATCACAAGAAAACAATGACAAGGAACGAGCAGCGCGCCCCATGCAGATGCACGTCCAGACACAAGCCTCACTCCCTGGTACGACCCCTGATCCGACGAGGCGAGAGGCCTGCGGCCGGCATCTCGCGCACTGATGAAAGCCTTCGGGCGGGGAAGACAAGTTCCCCGCCCGCGTCTCAGGCGTCAGAGATCAGGGCTTGTGCGTGGTGATATCGCTGCCGTCGAGCCTGGTGATGCCCTGCAGTTCGATGATGGTCTTGCCGTGATCCAGCGAAATATAGGTGTTGCCGCCCTGCACCGTGACCTGGCCATTGCTTTGCAGGTACGACAGGCTCTTGCCTTCGAGATACAGCTGGTCTTCTCCGGAAACGAAGTCCTGGATGATGTGTGTGCCGCCCTGCTCCGTCTTGAGAAAGGCAAACAGATCCTGGCCGCCCGAACCCATCATGGTGTCGTTGCCCGAGCCACCATAGAACGAATCATTGCCCATGCCACCCTGCATGGACACATTTCCATCGTGGGCGGTAAAGCTGGTCGGTGCTGCCGTACCGACCATGGTGACGTTGCCTTGATCGCTGCTCAGCGTGATGCTGTTATTCTTGGTGATGACGTCGAGTTGACCTCCCTGCACTGTGGCAGTGCCGAATGAGCCGCTCACCGTCGCCCGGCCGATCTCCCACAGGCTGGTGTTCCCACTGCCAATATTGATGCTGTCGAAACCGCTGCCACCCTCCACCGTGCTGAAGCCACCGCCGGTAAAGCTGCTGCCGCTAATGTTGATGGTGTCATTGCCATGGCCACCACTGGCCCAGCCGCCGCCTTGAATGACGATGGAGTCATTGCCGGCGCCGCCGAATACATAGCCCCCCTTGCCCAGGTACGCCGTATCGTCACCGTGGCCAAGCTGGACTAAGGCACGATCGGTCACATAGACCGAATCATTGCCCTTGCCGGCATCGACCCAACTGAAACCTTTTCCATACACGGTGATGGTATCGGCATGGGGAGTGCCGTAGACATGGCTGCCGCCGGGAACGCTGACGCTGGAAGTTGTCATGGATATCTCTCCTGAAGTTCCTTGAGATCTTTGTGACCGCCGCTCAACGGCACCATCTGCGATGGCACGACCTGCAATTGCTGCTCAATTGCCGTGTCTACCTGCCGTGTCTACCGCTTCATTGCGATACGTCGCAATGGGCGTGGCGTGAACCATGGGGTGCGAGGAATCTAGCAAATGCTTCGACGACATCGCAACTATTCGAAGCCACATTAACCTGCATCGAGGGAAACGTTAATGTCTACTTATCGCGACAACTGTAGATCGCAGTGGATGAGCGCTTGCCATTCAATCTACACGTGCATGACAATCGTTGCAGGTCGCATCGATGGTTGCATCATGCGAATCGCATCAGCGCATGCCTATCTGCGCATGGATTGCATGCCGATGAGGAATGTCTCAATCATGGAAGAAGCTACAACACCGAATCCGTTCCCCCGCGCCAAGGTCCGCATGTCACGGTATTGAAACAGCACCGTGAGCGCCCTGTTTCGCGAATACGAACTGCTATCGGCCTCCGGGCTGTTCGATGCCGAGCATTATCGGCAACGCAATCCGGATGTCGCTGGCGATCCGCTGCTGCACTACCTCGAACGCGGCGCCGACGAACAGCGTGATCCCAGTCAGGCATTCGATACCGCTTACTATCTCCAGCAGTGCCTCGAGCACGGCGAGTGGCCCGCCAATTCGCTGCTCCACTACCTGACGCAGGGCAGGACACGCGGTCTGCTGCCGCATCCCGATGGTCGCGTTGTCGCGCAGGAAATCTCACCACGCACGCGCACTACCGCGGAGGAGCTGCGCGCGGCCACGTCCGAGCATCCGTGGCTGTACCTCGATGTGCCGCACATCGAGAATGGGACTACCGCCTCCTCGGCAAGCGGCTATGTGGCCATGGCCGGCTGGGCTTATGCGCCCACCGGAATCGAAGCCGTGACGGTGCAGATTCTTTCGAATCATAGGATCACCACCGCGCGCCATGGTCTGCGCAGACCGGACGTGGCCGCCGCACATCCGAATCGACCTGGAATTGCCGATAGTGGCTTCAGCGCCCATGTGGATCTCGATGGGCTGACCGAAGGCCCGCATCAAATCAGGGTGCGCGCGCAGGATGGCCAAGGACACATCGCCACCCTCACATTCACGCTTCAGGTGCGCCATGGCGACAGCATCGTTCCCCCGCTGCGGCGTCGCGTCAGCCATGCCGAACTCGGTCAGAAGTTGGATGCATTGCGACGGCTGCAGGTGCGGCCGCGATTTTCAATACTGATGGCCATCGATGCGCACGACTTGCGCACCATACCGGCGCTGCTGGCCGATCTACGCGCGCAAGCCTATCCCGAATGGCACTTGTATCTCGCGCCGCGGGGTCGACGGTCTGCGGGATCGGCACGCACTCTTCTCGACCGCGTGAAACGCGTGTGCGCGGATGTCGCTGCAAGAGTGCAGCGGATCGATGCGCTGGCACTCGACGACCAGGGAACACGCCATTTCATTTTGAGACTGCATCCGCGTGACCGCTTGGGATGCGATGCCTTGCTGGAGCTGGCGCTGGCCAGTGCGTATGCGCCACAGGCCGAGTTGCTCTATGCCGACGATCTGAGAAAGAGCCTTGGGCAGCACTCTCGACCTTTTTTCAAACCCGCATGGTCGCCGGCACTGCTGCTGTCGATGAACTATCTGGGTCGCGCCTGGTGTGTGGACGATCGCCTGCTGTCACGCATGGACCTTGCGCCGGCGGAACTGGTGGGACTGAACGATCACGACGCCACGCTCAGGCTGACCGAAGCCGCCACGCATATCGAACATGTGCCCCGGTTGCTGATGGATAGCAGTGCGGCATCGCCCGCCGCATCACCGCGTTACGTTCGCTTGGCGCTCGAACGTCGCGGCATCGACGCACGCGTCGATGCCGCGGACTCAGACCGGGTCAACATCGCGTACACGGCTGCACCGTCCCGTGTGTCACTCATCGTGGATGCCGGAATCGATGCCGGCATGGAGGAGGTGCTGGACGAAACGTTACAGCGACTCGCAACGCGCCATCCGCAGCTGGACATCGAGATCGTCCGCATTGCACCGGACGAAGGTCCGGTCCATGCCGCCGCGCCTGTGCCCGAGGCCATCGCACTGCGCTTTCAGTCCGCCGATCCCTGGCGGCAACGCAATGCCGCCGCACAGCGCAGCACCGGCGACTGCCTGTTGTTTCTGAGTGCGCTCGCGCGCCCCGTGGACGAGGAGTGGCTGACCGCACTGCTGGCGCAAGCACAATGCCCCAAGGTCGGTGCAGCGGGTCCGCTGCTGCTGTATCCGGATCGCAGCATCCACCAGGCCGGTCTCTTTCTCGGCGAGGACGGCGAACTGCACGCCGCCTTTCAGCATCTGCCCGCGAAGGAGTCGGGTTGCTTTGGTCTGCCACACGCGCGGCGCGAGGTATTCGCGGTGAGTGGCGCGTGCCTCGTCACCCGTCGCGACATCTTCATGGCGCTGGGCGGATTCCGCGCTCACGCCATCGGCAGCGATGTCGATTACTGCATGCGCCTGCATGCGCAGGGGCTGACGGTGATGTTCACGCCGGCCGCGCGCCTGATATTTCCACGCGCCGACAGCCCGTTGCAACTGCCGGTGCTCACCGCGCCGGCACCTCGCCTGCTGGCTCATCGCGACCCTTGCTTCAACTCTCAGACGTCCATCGAGCGCAGCGACTTCAGCGCCGACCCCGAGCCCATCGAGATCGTCTATCCCAGCGCGGGTTTCGACAAACACAGCGTGCGCCGCGTTGCGGTGTTGAAACTCGACCATCTTGGCGATTGCATCGCGGCGCTGCCGGCGGTGATGCGGCTGCGTGAAGTGCTGGCTCATGCCCACTTCACCGTCATCGCCAACACGGCTACGCGGGTGGTATGGATGCAGGCCGACGTCGTTGACGAATTCATCGGTTTCGATTTCTTTCATGCGCGCTCCAGCCGGGGACGACAGGTCGTTGCGCCACACGAACTGACCGCGCTGGAAAATGACCTGCGCAGCCGCGATTTCGATCTCGCCATCGATCTGCGCAAACAACCGGACACGCGCGAGCTGCTGCGCCTGACGCAGGCGCGCATCCTTGCCGGCTACGATCACCAGGGACGCTTTCCCTGGCTCGACGTGGCCATCGAATGGGACGAAGACGTGCCACAGCGCGCCAAGCACGCGCATGTATCGCTGGACCTGCTGGCGTTGGTCGAGGCCGTGGCCATCCAAGGTACGCCGCGTCATGAAGCCACGCTGCGACTGCCTGCGCGCCGCAGGCGGCTGGCGTGGCTGCCGGCCGCGCATCGACGGTTGCTGACCAAACCGCTGCTGTGTCTGCATCCAGCAGCGGGCAATGCCCTGCGTCATTGGCCACTGCCGCACTTCGCCACACTCATCCGCCTGCTATTGGCAGATTGGGACATTCATGTCGCGCTCATCGGCAGCCCCGCCGAGGCCGCCAGCGGACGCGAGCTGTGCACCTTGTTGAACGACCACCCGAGTGTGTTCGACCTGCTATCGCATGTGCCACTGCCACGCCTGCCGGAACTGCTGGCGCATACCGTGCTGTTTGTCGGTAACAACAGCGGTCCCCAACATCTCGCCGCAGCCTTTGGCTTGCCCACGCTATGCATTCACGGCGGTGTGGTGGACGTGAACGAGTGGGGTCCGGGCGGTCCGAGCGCCATGGCCATCCGGCGGCGCATGCGCTGTTCGCCCTGCTACATCGAGCGGGTGGCGGATTGCCCGCGCGAGCTGTCATGCCTGACACGACTGCACCCCACCAGCGTCGCCCGCGTGTGTGCCCAACAACTTGCCATTCACGCCGGGCAGGCACGCCGGCAGCGCATAGACGCGGAAGAACACGGATGCTGATCGGCAAAATTGAACGACTGTGCGGCAGTGGCCGCATCGTGGGATGGGCGCTCGATACGCATCGCCCGCTGCAACCCATGCCGGTGCAGGTGCGCGATGCGCGCCATCTTCTGATCGCCTCGGGGCTGGCGCACCATTATCGCGACGCGCCGGACCCTGGCGCCGGCTGGCATGAATTCCGTCTACTGTCCTGCATCGAGGTGGCGAAACTGAAACGGCGCAAGCTGTCGCTGTGGCACGCAGACAGCGGCGGACGCATCGCCCGATCACGCTGCATTCCCATGGCGCCAGTCTCGTCTGTCGATGGGCCTGCCGACGGGCCTGCCGATAGGAAGGATGCCGAGCATTTCATCGACGATCCGACGACATTGGATGCGCCCGAGCAATTGACCCGCCTGACCGACCTGTTTCGCCGCTATCAACAACAACGCGGCATCGAGACTTTCGTGCGCTGCTGCTACGCCTATGTGCTGGGGCGACCTGCCGATCCTGCCGGCTTGTGCGATTACGCCCTGCAGTTGCGCACGCGTGCCCTGGAGCCGCATGAGGTGCTGCTGAGTCTGATGTCCAGCGTTGAATTCCGTGAACGTCGCACTCGCCTGCCGGCGCCGTGGTGCGCGGCCTTTCCCTTCAAATGACCTTGTTGGCATCGCGGCTCGCGCTCTCCCTGCCGGCTGCGGAACTGCAGCATGTCGACTTGCCGGGCGCCGTGTTCTGCGCTCGGCAACTCGATGCATTGCCGATTTCCATTCGGCTGAGGCAAGCGGTGCAATTGGCCGCCCTGCATTGCGAGGAACTGATATGCATCGCGCGCCCGGAGATGCACGCCCATGGCGCCGCGCGCGCGTGGCTGGCGCACCGGCTCGACGATGTGCATGAGCATGTGGGCATCAGCGACGGCAGCGCCATCAAATTGATTCCCGGCCTGCGCAATCATGTGTTCTTCCATGCCCTCGACCTGCGCGATGGGTTCTCTGCTTTGCAGCGCTTGTTGCGACGCGCACCGGAGGCATGCCATGGCCTCGACTCGCAAATCAACAGCGCGTTCACGATCGCCCGCGCAGGCCCAGGCCGCATGCCGGTCTCGCGGCTGCTGCTGCCCGACATGCAACCGTTGGGGAAACAAGCCATGCCCGCGTTGCTGCCTCTGTGCCTCGATCCCTCTTCCATCGAGACATCCGTCCATCATCTGCTGCGCCATCCGGCGCGACTGCCGCCGTTGGATGACTTCGAACGCATCGTCTATGCCCCGCTCTCGCAGACGGCACTATGCACACCGCGCGGTCGGCGCGTCATCAAGCGCCTGATCCGCAATGCCTGCCTGGATAGCCGCCATTGCCTGCTGCTGCGTCTGCCGCGAATAGACGGCCGCAATGATGCGGACACGTCCGCCGCGCTTCTCTGGTCGCTGACTCTGCTGCACGAGCTGAATCTGCCGCTCCCCACGCGCCCGCTGGACAA
>JAIBJL010000502.1 GCA_020029545.1 Gammaproteobacteria bacterium | reverse complement strand
CTGGGTCCAACTCATGGTGCCCGATCCAGATGGCAAAGTAATCGAGTGGAGTATCGAGTGGCGCTCCCCCAATCAATTAGTGCGCACAGGCGTCAAGCGGACGACTTTCAAGCCCGGTGACAAGGTGCAGATCACCATCAACCCGATGAGGAACGGTGCTCCGGGTGGCTCGCTCGCCAGAGCGCGTCTCGCCGACGGTACCATGATCGGCCAACCCATTGGCGTGCGGCCTGAAACGCCGAAGTGATGCGCTGTTTGCCACCCAAAAGTTGGCGACTGTCATGGGGAAAAGCAGGAACGACATTTGTTCGTCGTTGGCAAGGACGGATATCAGGCATTCGTCACCGCGATGTCCGAATGCACCCAGGTGCACACTGCGGGCGGCGAGCGGCTCTCAAGGCCGTAGTGTTGTCGGCTCTATGCCAAGTCAGCACGTGTCGTCTTCGTGAAGGTTTTTTTCGAACGGCGGCAACACCGGCGGCGGTGAGGAGATTTTGGTATCAGGTTTGGCTTATTGGCCATTTGGTTGACTTTCGTGGCGCGCGAGAAGCTTGGTTAGAGACGAGGGATCGCGATGAAGGTACCGTGCCACGTCGCAGAGGGTTGCAATACGTGGGTCGATGGCTTGGGCATCCAGCAGAACGCGTGAATACGAATTCCAAAGCGTTGTGCCACAGCGGCGACGATGGCATTCAGCATGTGCCTGTCCGCAGCACTGCCGAACAGCACTTCGCGATGGTTACCGCGAAGAATGACATGGTAGCAAGCACCAGGAACGTGCAGTCGAGGAGGTCTTGGCATCCATGCCGCTCCGAATTTGGTGAGCGGCAGAGTATGGCAATCGATTTCTTCTAATGGTGAGCAGAAACTCTGCAAACGGCCAATAAGTCAAACCTGGCACCGTTGGTCTGCAAGCTTTTCGCGGGAAGCGCGAGAGTACGAAACTGCGGTGCCAGTCAGCATCGTCCTAATTGACGGCCGGCAATTGGCGGAATTGATGCTGGACCATGGAGTTGGGGTGAACGTTCAGGAGATCTTCCGGCTCTTCAAGATCGACGAAGACTATTTCGTTGAAGAGTAAGGCGCGTTCGTCGGAGCGGTCCGACTGGAAGATGTGTGCACAGCAGGCCGCACGTCATGCGTAGTTCTATAAAAATTAGTTGGCATTCGAAATCGTCGACATCAGTGCCCCGGAAGTGAATGGCAGCTTATGGCGCGTCAATAGAATGCCTGTCAGGATGCGCTCTCGACTCGTCTCTTCAAGCACTTGATGGCGTACTAAGCTCGAATAAGATAAGCACGCAGAACGTCGACCTTCTCTGCCGCCTCTCCGCGCATCGCGTGCCTAGGCTTGCGGCACGCACCATCAGTTCCCACTGCCGGCGAATCTCATTCAGTCCTGCGCCTCGCCGCTGGGTAGAGCAGGCAAGTTCAACTCTCGCAGAAACGCGTTGTGTTTAAGCGTCGCCGCCCGAATAGTCTCCTCGATTTTCATCAAGTTGGAATGAGTCGCCGTCAAGTCGATCTCCGTCTCTGCTTGAGCGGTGCTGATATAGCGGGAGATGTTGAGGTTGTAGCCCTCGTCGGCGATGCGCTCCATCGAGACGCGCTTCGAATAGCGGTCTTCCTCCCGGCGATATTGGTAGGAAGACACGATTCTCTCGATGTGGCTATCCGAGAGGAAGTTCTGACGCTTGCCCTTCTCGAAGTGCTCAGCGGCATTGATGAAGAGCACATCGTCCGGCTTCTTGCACTTCTTGAGCACGAGGATGCAGACGGGAATACCTGTGGAATAGAAGAGATTCGCGGGCAGGCCGATGACGGTATCGATGTGGCCATCTTTCAGGAGTTTCGTGCGAATTCGTTCCTCGGCGCCGCCGCGGAACAGCACACCGTGCGGCAGGATGATGGCCATCACACCCTGATCCTTCAGGTAGTGGAACCCGTGAAGCAGGAAGGCGAAGTCGGCAGCGGACTTGGGTGCGAGGCCGTGGTTCTTGAACCGCACGTCATCGCCCATGTCGTCCTTCGGCTCCCAGCGGTAGCTGAAAGGCGGGTTGGCGACGACGGCGTCGAACTTCGGCATCTTTGCCGGGTTGGTTTCGCGCAGGAAGTCCCAGTCGTTGAGCAGCGTGTCGCCGTGATAGATCTCGAACTCGGTGTCTTTCACGCCGTGCAGCAGCATATTCATGCGCGCAAGGTTGTAGGTGGTGATGTTCTTTTCCTGGCCGTAGATCTTGCCGATGCCGTGCGTGCCCATCCGCTTGCGCACGTTGAGCAGCAATGAGCCGGAGCCGCAGGCGAAATCGAGAACGCTGCCGAGGTGCGGCACCTTGCCGGTCGCGGGGTCCTGGCTGTCGAGCGTGACGATCGCCGACAGAATGTCTGAGATGCGCTGCGGCGTGTAGAACTCGCCTGCCTTCTTGCCGGAGCCGGCAGCGAACTGGCCGATCAGATATTCGTAAGCGTCACCTAGCACATCAACACCGGTGGAGAACTGAGCCAATCCCTTGGCGATCTCCTTGATGATGTCGCAGAGCTTCTTATTCTTGTCGGGGTGGGTCTTACCGAGCTTTTCGGAGCTGAGATTGATCTCGGAGAACAGGCCGCCGAACGTGCTCTGGAACGACTCGTTTTCGATGTATTTGAAACCCTCGCGCAGCGTTTCGAGTAGATCACCGCTCTGGTTCTTCGCGAGGTTGGCGATGCTACCCCATAGATGCCTTGGCTGGATGACGTAGTGCACCTTGCGGCGCATCTGTTTCTCGAAATCCCCTACGTCAGCCTTGTTTTCCTCATACCAGACCTGAAGCGGCGTGGCTACGCCGGATTCCAGCATCACATTCCCAGGAAGGTCGGGATAGTCCTTTCCCAACTCCTTTTTCGCGGCTGCCTCGTAGTTGTCGGAGAGATAGCGCAGGAACAGGAACGCCAGCATGTAGTCGCGGAAGTCATCCGCGTTCATCGCGCCGCGGAGCTGGTCGGCGATGTTCCAGAGCGTCCTGCCCAGCTGCTTTTGATCTTTATCGTTCATGCAGATGGCTTGGCGCTTTGCGTAGCCGCTTTGCGCAGTACGTCTGCCGGAATGCGGACGATCTGGCCGTCCTTCACGACGACGAGACTCGTATCCGTCTGGATAGCGATCTTGCGGGCCAGTTCGGCAGCGCGACGCATTGCTGCGACGGAGGCACGCAAATCAGGATCTTTTGCTTGACTGATATCTTTCGTGGTCACGGGTTTTCTCCCCATTCCAAAAGGATCGGACTGTTGCCGACTGTTGCGCTTCACGTCAACCTGGACAAAACGGCTGAGCTGAGAAAGGAGACTTTCACTGCCTAGGCGGCCTCGGTAAATCGCTGCTGGTTGGTCAT
>JAIBJL010000501.1 GCA_020029545.1 Gammaproteobacteria bacterium | reverse complement strand
TCGTCAATTGAGCGACACCAGTGCGGAGTTATCGCTCAACGTCAATTCCGCACCCGCCGACTACGCGCAATTTCATCAGGCCGTGTTGACCGGCTTTCTAGGCGGCATCGGCTCGCTGCAGGAAAAGCGCGAATACGCCGGCGCGCGCGGCACGCGGTTCGTGATCGCGCCCGGCACGCCGCTCGCAGCCAAGCCACCGCCATGGATTGTCGCAGCCAGCCTGATGGAGACCACACGCGTGTACGCGCGGATGGTCGCCGCAGTCGAGCCGCAATGGATCGAGTCGGCGGGCGCACATCTGATCAAGCGCACGCATAGCGAACCGCATTGGGTCGAGGATCGCGGCTTCGTCGCGGCGCTCGAATCGGTGTCGCTGTATGGACTGATCCTGTCGGCGCAGCGTCGGATCAATTTCGGTACCGTAGCGCCGCAGGCGGCGCAGGAGATTTTCGTTCGCGAGGCGCTGGTCGAGGGCCGCTCGCGATTGCACGCCGACTTTCTCGATCACAACCGCCTATTGCGCCGGCAGGTGGAGCGCATGGAAGCGAAGATCCGGCGACGCGACATTCTGGTGGACGATCAAACGCTGTGCGATTTCTATCTGGCGCGATTGCCCGAGCAGGTGAATTCGTTGTCGACGCTCGACAAATGGCTGCGGGGCGGCGATGTCGAGCACGCCGGGAAACACCATGCCAAGTCAGCGAAGCCGCAGCAGCCCGAGCAGCGAGCGGCGTCACTGAAGATGGGCCTGGCTGATGTGATGCGTCGCGAAGTCCCCGAATTGACGACCGACAGTCATCCCGACGCACTGCACGTCGCGGACAACGTGTTGCCGCTCGAGTATCGATTCGAACCGGCACTGGCCGATGATGGCTTGACGATCGTCGTTCCCGAACCGCTGTTGCGTTCGCTCGATGCCGGTCAACTGGCATGGCTCGTACCTGGCTGGAAAGTCGACAAGCTCACGGCGGTGATTCGTGCATTACCCAAGCAAGTACGACGCTCTCTGGTACCTGCACCGGACTACGCGGTGCGCGCAGCCGCCGAAATCGATGCCGGCGCCGACTTTCACACGGCCGTGGCCCAGTGGATTCAGCAGGTCAGCGGCGAGACGATCACACCCGAAGACGTGGCAGCACTCGCGCTGCCGGACTATCTGCGTATCTGCGTGCGTGTGCTGGACGTCAACGGCAACACCATCGCGCAGGGCCGCGACCTGGTTCAGATCCGCCGCACGGTGCGCAACCGAAACGTCGAATCGCCCGCGGCAAGCAAACAGACGGCGCGCGTATTTCGCAGTTGGGAGTTCGATGCGTTGCCGCTGACGCGCACGGTCGAGCGGCGCGGCTTGCGCTTCGATGTATTTCCCACGCTGCGCGATCACGGCGAGGGTGTCGAACTGTTCGAGGCGAGCAGCGAGGCCGAAGCGCACTCGCTGCTGCGCCAGTCCATCTTGCGGCTGTTGATACTGGCGTTGCCCGAGCAGTACAAGTACGCACGCAAGCGGTTTGCCGGCGTACGTGAATTGGCCGTATTGGGACAGGGCATGAATTTGCATCGACCGCTTGCGGACGCATTGACGGAGCGGGTCTTCATCGAGCGGTTCCTGTCCGACGAGACGTCACTGCCGCGCAGCAAGCAGGCATTCACTGCGTTACTGGACAGCAAGCGTGCCGACTTCGGCGAGATCGTCGATCGCATCGAGAAACACAGCACGGCAGCGTTGAGCGAAGCCCGCGCGGCGCGCAGCAGGCTGGCAACATTGCAAGGAGCGGCATTCGCTGCGGTGATTGCCGATATTCAGCAACAACTCGAGCAACTGCTGCCCGCCGATTTTCCCGGTGGCGTGAGCGATCATTTGTGGCCTCATCTGACACGCTATTTCAAGGCGTTGAATCGTCGCCTCGATAAACTGACCGGCAATGTCAAGCGTGATGCCGAATTGATGACGCAGATAGCACCGTTCGTGCGGGTACTGGCAGAGATCAGCAAAGTGCATCACGGGGCCGAACAACGCCCCGAACTTGAACAACTGCGCTGGATGATCGAGGAGTATCGCGTGTCGCTATTCGCGCAGGACTTACGTACGGCGATTCCGGTGTCGGACAAGCGGTTGGCAGAGCAGGCGGCGAAGGCGCGGGCGGAAGCGACGCGAGTGTGACGGCAAATTGCCAGCCTGTGTTGGCCACTGCCGCTACGGATACGCTGTGTCCATCTGGCGACAATCCTCATTCTGCCTCCATATCCGTAGAATGCGCACCCGCTGGCATCGACGTCAGCGCGCGTCGTCGGGCGCTCAACCGACATGGGAGATACTCTTGATGCATTCACGAACTGTTGGGGCACTCGCAGCGTTGGCGCTGGCTTTGCCGATGGCGAGTCAGGCGGCCGATTTCGGCTACTCGTTGGTCGATCTCACGCTGTTGCCTCACGCCGAAATTGAAGTAGGCAATGGCGACGTCGACGGCGACGGATTTCAGCTGCGCGGTTCACTGGAAGTGAGCCAGACATTCTTTGCGCTCGTCGAGCTCCAGAGTCTCGATCTGGATGCGGGCGTTGACGCGACCCGCTGGTTGATCGGCGCAGGCGGGCACTGGCCTCTCAACAACACGATGGACATCGTGGCGCGTGGCGGCATTGTCCGTCTTGAGATCGACGCCGGGCGCTTCGATGACGATGATACCGGCCTGTTTGTCGGTGGCCGGCTACGAGCCACGGTAGCGCCGAAGATCGAAGTGGAAGGAGGTATCGAATACTCCAGCGCTGAAGTTTTCGAGAGCGGTAACGACTTCTATCTCGTCGCCGAGGGCCGCTATCACTTCAATCAGCAGTTTTCCGCTGGTGCATTGGTGAACTTCAGCGGAGATACCCAACAGCTCGGCGTGTACGGGCGTTTCAATTTCTGATCCTTTAAGTCTCTGCGACGATGACTCGGCTGCGGGTGGCCTCGGTACCCGCAGCCTTTTCGTCAGAGTCATTTTCGTCAGGGCAATTTTCGTCAGAGCCAGGGGGACCCTGCTGATCTTATTCGGCGTGACGGCAGACGTGCATCCGCTACGGCTGCCACACCAACAGCGGACGTTTTTATTCGTCACTATGACAAATGCGCACCACTTCACACTTTCCCCATGCGCATAATGGATCACTCGCAGCAGTTACACAGTCTTAACGATAAAAATGACAAGACGGTTGAGCGAGTAACCCCGGGATACGGGGCGATGCAATGGAACACTCAACGGATACGATGTGGGAGAGACGGATAATGCGCGCTCGAAGCTTGATCACACCGCTGAAACTCAATCCTCGTACGTCTGATCGTTCGGCGTAAGCGCCGCTCCAGATTCTTAAAGTCTCCACGTCGTGCCGCTGCCAGTGGTGCGACCGG
>JAIBJL010000176.1 GCA_020029545.1 Gammaproteobacteria bacterium | reverse complement strand
GCGGTGGCCAGCTTCACCCAGTTCGCCAGTTGCGCCTCATTTAGGTGGTTCGCCGCGCGGAATGGCGCACTAGCGGCTGCGGGTTTTGTAGTCTTTTTAGTGCGAGTCGTCCGCCTGCGACTCATCCGCTTCGCCAAACCCACCACCGCCCGGTGTCTGGATCACAAAGACATCCCCCGCATTCATCGATGCGGAATGCGTCGCGCCGAAGGCTTCGCGGGTTCCGTCCGCGCGCTCGATCCAGTTTTTGCCGACGGCTGCATCGCTGCCGCCTGCCAACCCGAACGGCGCGACACGACGGCGGTTCGCCAGCAAGACGGCCGTCATGGGTTTCAGGAATCTGATTCTGCGCTCGACGCCGTCGCCGCCACGGAAGCGTCCGCGACCGCCAGAGCCGCGACGAATGCGAAACGACTCCAGCAACACCGGATAGCGCCATTCCAGCACTTCGGGATCGGTCAGTCGCGAGTTCGTCATGTGTGTCTGCACGGCATCGCAGCCGTCGAAGTCCGGTCCCGCACCGGCACCACCGCAGATCGTTTCGTAGTACTGGTACTCGCCATCGCCAAACGTGAAATTGTTCATCGTGCCCTGACTGGCGGCCAGCTTGCCGAGTGCACCGTAGAGGCAGTCGGTGATTGCCTGCGAGGTTTCGACATTTCCGGCGACCACGGCAGCCGGATAGACGGGGTTCAACATCGAGCCAGCGGGCACGACGATCGTCAACGGCCGCGCACACCCGGCATTCATCGGAATGTCCGCATCGACGAGCGTACGGAACACGTACAGCACGGCGGCGCGTGTCACCGCTTGTGGTGCATTGAAGTTGTTGGGTTGTTGCTCGCTGGTCCCGGTAAAGTCGATGCGGGCACTGCGCGCGGCACGGTCGATCCGGATCGCGACGCGCACCACGGCGCCGTTGTCGAGTTCGCAACTGAATTCGCCGTCGTGCAGTGCATGGATCACCCGCCGCACGGCTTCTTCGGCGGCATCCTGCACATGGTTCATGTACGACTGCACGACGCCAAGACCATAGTGCTCAATCGCACGTGCAAGTTCCCGCGCACCTTTCTGACAGGCCGCCACCTGGGCACGTAGATCGGCCAGGTTCTGTACGACGTTCCGTACCGGGTAGCGTCCGCTCGTCAGCAGCGTGCGCAGTGCTTCCTCCAGAAATTCGCCGCCGGCCACAATGCGCACATTGTCGAGCAAGACGCCTTCGTGCTCGACATGCGTCGAGTCGCAAGGCATCGAGCCCGGTGTCGTGCCGCCGATGTCGGCGTGATGCCCGCGAGCGGCGACATAGAACAACGGCGAGTTGTCTGCGGAGCGCTCGACCCCGCTGTGGGGAAAGATCGGCATGACGACGGTGACGTCCGGCAGATGCGTACCGCCTGCGTAAGGTGCATTCAACGCATACACATCGCCGCGGCCCATCGTGTCACCGCGACGCCGGATGATGGCTTGTACCGATTCGCCCATCGAGCCCAGATGCACGGGCATGTGCGGCGCGTTGGCGATGAGCTGGCCGGCCGCATCGAACAAGGCGCAGGAAAAATCCAGGCGCTCCTTGATGTTGACGGAGCTGGCGGTGACGGCGAGCGTCACGCCCATCTGTTCCGCAATGGACATGAACAGATTGTTGAATACTTCGAGCAGGATGGGGTCGACGGTCATGGGTGCCTGCAGCGGCGCAGCGCAGCTTGCAGCCATGCTGCGAATGACCACATGATCGAGAGCCGTCAGTTCCGCGCGCCAGCCCGGCTCGATAACCGTCGTGGTGTGCGCTTCGAAGATCACTGCCGGCCCGCTGACCGTATCGCCGGGCCGCAGATGGGTGCGATCAAAAAACGGCGTGTCGATCCAGTCGCCGGTGAAGTAGACGGGCAGGGTAGCGGCGGGCGCCAATAACCCATGTCGCTCGGGAAACTCGCGCATTCGCAGTGGAGCCTGCGGTGAGACACCGATCGCCTCGACGCTCAGCGATTCGATATCCAAGGCCCGGCCGGGCAGCAGAAAGCCAAAGCGGCTCTGGTATTCGTCGGCAAAGGTCGCGTTGAGTTGGTCGAGCGATAGCGCCTGCGACCAAGGCAAGGTGAGGGCGGTATCTGTCCCGCGGTACTTGAGTGCGATACTCCGCTCGATGCGAATCTTGCGGGGCTCGATTCCTTGAGCGAGCAGTTCGCCGCGGGCCGCTTCCGCCAGCTGTGAAAACAGCGGTCCCAAGCCGGTCCAGCAACTTGCGTCGAGACCTTGTTCGATGGCGCGTTGCCGAATGACTGTGACGTCGGCCAGGCCGATGCCGTAAGCGGACAGCACGCTGGCGCAGGGATGCAGAAAGATCGTCTTCATGCCGAGTTGGGCGGCGACCCGACAAGCGTGCTGGCCGGCGGCGCCACCGAAACAGTTCAGGACATAGCCGGTCAGATCGTGACCGCGCGCGGTCGAAATTTTTTTGATCGCGTTGGCCATGTTGTCGACAGCGATGCGCAGAAAGCCTTCTGCCAGCGACTCCGCACTTTGTGCGCCGCTTGCGACGGATACCTCGGCTGCGAGCGCCCCGAACTTCGTGCGCACGATCTGCATATCGAGCGGCTGTGCGCCGTCGCCGAAGATGCGGGGGAAGTAGTCCGGCTGAATACGGCCGAGCAATACGTTGCAATCCGTGACGGTGAGTGGCCCGCCGCGGCGATACGAGGCCGGTCCGGGATGGGCGCCGGCCGATGCCGGCCCGACGCTCAATCGCAAGCCGTCGAATTCGCACAACGATCCGCCGCCGGCGGCAATGGTATGCACGTACAGGATGGGCGTTCGCAATCGCACACCGGCGATTTCCACATCGAGCGCACGTTCGTATTCGCCGTCACAGTGCATGACATCGGTGGAAGTGCCACCCATGTCGAAGCCGATGATCTTCGTGAAGCCGGCACTGCGCGCCGCTTGCACCGCGCCGATGACGCCGCCCGCCGGTCCCGAAAGGATCGCATCCTTGCCGCGAAAGGCCGCCGCATCGATCAAGCCGCCGGAGGATTGCATGAACCTCAGCCGCAGCGCCGGAAATTGCGAGCGCACCGATTCGACATAGCGCCGCAGCACCGGTGACAGATAAGCATCGGCGACGCAGGTATCGCCGCGCGCGACCAGTTTCATCAACGGGCTGACGTCGTGCGATGCGGAGATCTGCGTGAAGCCGAGCTGCCGTGCGAGACCTGCAAGCGCCTGCTCATGCGCCGGATAGCGATATCCGTGCATGAGCACGACGGCACAAGCGCGCACGCCGCTGTCGAACACGCGCTGCAGGTCGCGACGTGCCTGGCTGAGGTCGAGCGCTTCCAGTACCGTGCCGTGTGCATCGAGTCGTCCGGTCACCTCGACGACGCTTTCATACAGCATCGACGGCAACTCGATGCGACGGGTGAACAGTTTCGGCCGATGCTGATACGCAATCCGCAATGCGTCTGCGAAACCGCGGTTCGTTATCAGTACCGTGCGATCGCCGTTACGTTCCAGCAGGGCATTGGTCGCGACCGTCGTGCCCATGCGGATTTCGGCAATGCAATCCGCCGCGGGGGCATCGCTGCCATGCATCGACAGCAAGGAGTGTATGCCGGCAACCGCGGCATCGCGGTACTGCTCGGGATTCACGGAGAGCAGCTTGAGGGTTCGTAGACTTCCATCGGGCGGTCGCGCGACGATGTCGGTGAACGTACCGCCGCGATCGATCCAGAATTCCCACGTACCGCTGACTGATCCCGAAGCCATGCCGGCAGTATGACGGAGCATGAGGGGGAAGCAACGGGCGCTACGCGCGCGGCTGTCTGACGGAAAAATCCTAGGTGATTGGCCCGCGACTCGACTCAAACCTACTGCCTTGGTGCAAAGGACTGGGCGTGGGGCCTGGGGCGTGGGGCCTGGATAGGAAACGGATCGGCGTACATGTTGTGTCGCATGGAATTTTAAACTCCTGCCCAGGCCCCACACCCCAGGCCCTATGCTGGCAGCTCGCTCGATCGGGCAATCGTGGTTGGCGAAGGCTGCCTCTATCGATTACCGATGGCTAAATCCGGTGCTCGATGCCATTCTGTCGGCAGGGAAAGCTGATCGAGTGCCTCATGAATAGTGCTGTCGACGATGCTGCGCATCGTTCACTCACCGCCGCCTTTGCAGTGCTTGGCACACTGAGTTTTTGTCATTTCCTGAATGACATGATGCAGTCGCTGTTGCCGGCGATGTATCCGATGTTGAAGACCGGATTGCGTCTGGATTTCGGTCAGATCGGCACGATCACGCTGGTGTATCAGCTGACAGCATCGCTGTTTCAACCGCTGGTCGGTTGGTACACCGACCGGCATCCCGCGCCCTATGCGCTGGCGGCTGGCATGGGGTTCACTCTTTGCGGTCTGTTGCTGCTCGCGAATGCCACATCGTTCGCCATGCTGCTCGCGGCCGCTGCAATCGTCGGACTCGGTTCGTCGATCTTTCATCCCGAGTCGTCGCGCCTGGCGCGCCTGGCGTCCGGCGGTCGCCATGGATTTGCGCAGTCGCTGTTCCAGGTTGGCGGCAATGCGGGTTCTGCGATCGGGCCGCTGGTGGCGGCATTCATCGTTTTACCGAACGGACAACACAGCGTCGGCTGGTTTGCACTCGCTGCATTGCTCGGGATGGCGCTACTCACGAAGATAGGCGCCTGGTATGCCAGGCACAATCGACGTGCCGCGCGGGTACCCAGGAAGATGACGCACAGCGCAGCACCTGTGCCGCGCACGCAGGTGATCGGCGCGCTCGCGATTCTGCTGGTGCTGATCTTCTCGAAGTATTTCTATCTGGCCAGCTTCACCAGCTACTACACTTTCTATCTGATCGATCGTTTCCACGTGTCGGTGGGTACGGCGCAAGTGCACCTGTTCGTGTTCCTGGCGGCAGTCGCGGCGGGCACGATCATCGGTGGGCCGATCGGCGATCGCATAGGACGCAAGTACGTGATCTGGGTGTCGATCCTCGGTGTACTGCCGTTCACGCTGTTGCTGCCGCACGCGAACCTGTTCTGGACCGGCGTCCTGAGCGTGCCGATCGGGTTGATCCTCGCCTCGGCGTTTTCCGCCATCCTGGTGTTTGCGCAGGAACTGGTGCCGGGCAAGGTCGGTACGGTGTCGGGTCTGTTCTTCGGTTTCGCATTCGGCATGGGTGGGATGGGTGCGGCCGTGCTCGGTCATCTCGCGGATGTGACCAGCATCGAGTTCGTCTACAGCGTGTGTGCCTATCTGCCTGCACTGGGTGTGCTCGCGGCGCTGCTGCCGAAGCTCGATTCGCCACACGCGCGCGGCGGCTAGCTACGATTTTTTGTCCTTCTCTTTATCCGGATCGCTGTCTGCCGCTGACTCGCGATTGGTGAAATGCGCGTTGCCGAGGCCCGTGCCGATCGTCAGCACGCCCCAGTGCTTGATGTCCTGCATGAACGGTAATTCGCTCAGGCCTTGCACGACGGCATCATTGTGCATGACGACGACGGTCTCGTGACCTGCGATGCGCGGAATGCCCGCGCGTAGCAGATGCGGCAGATTGAAGCTTTTGTGTTCCCAATTGCCGGGCAGGTTCTGGCCGCCCCGTTCGATGGAGCCATCGGGGCGGATCACGCCGGGACAGCCGATGCCGATGAACGGTGCAAGTGTCAGTTCATCCTTCGCTGCGCGCTTGATCAGATCGTTGAGCATGGCGATCAGGCGTTCCACCGCATCTGCGCGCGAGGGTTCGTCGTCGCGATGCCGCCAGAGTTCGAAACGGCCGACGGAAGCGGCGGCGAGATCCGGCTTTTTCTTGCTGTGCAGTTCCACGATGCCAGCGCGCAGGTTGCTGCCGCCGATATCGACGGCCAGCAGGCTGTCATGTCCGGTGAGTATCCATGACGGCACGAGATGCACGCAGCCGATCAATCCCGCGTGATCCGGCTCGTTTCGAATCGGGCGCAGTTCGACCTCGCACCCGGCCGCTTTCAGAATCACGCCGGCCCGCCCGATCGCCAGTTCGCCGATGCGGCTTTGACGCAGCCCGCCGCCGATGACAATGCGTTCGGTCTTTTTCCATTCCTTGAGTCGCAGGAAGCGCCGGATGACCGCCGCAAATTCCTGGGCGAATTCCTCGATGACGCTGTGAAGCATGCCGGCAGCCTCGGGATCGCCGTCGGTGAGGATCTTGTCGAGCTGCTTCTTGCTCAGTTCCTCGCTCGGCGTGTCGCCCAGCGGATCTTCGCCCGTTTTTGCAAGCTGTTCGCGCCAGTCATCGAGTTTCGACTGAAACGCCCGCTTGCTTGCGCGATCGCCGACGAAGCCTTCGGCGTTGCGCAGGTCGGCGTTGTAGGCGTCGACCAGGATGTGGCTGAGCTGCTCGGCGCCGTGGGCCAGCAATGAGGGCGAGGGCGCAGTGCCACGGTTGTCCGGCGTCTTGTCCACAGGGTTGTCGGGCATGGGCCTGGCCATCTGGCTTGTCATCGTGAAGGGACCCACACCAAACACCTGACAACGAGTTACGTTCCCGCCGGGCCAAATGGCCGCATGGACGAGCGTCGCCGCTCATACCACTGCACCGCAAAGGCGTCGTTCGGCTTTCCACTACTACCGCGGCGCAACTGTTCAGCGCACGATCCGGCGCGAGCAACCACAACCGGGCCCGTGCCATTCCCATACAAAACCTACATAGTGTGGACATGCTGCTTCAGCTGGTGGCGTTCACATTGCACGATCAGCGGTACGCATTGCGCCTCGGCGCCGTCGAACGCATCGTCCGTGTCGCAGAAATCACTGCATTGCCCAGGGCCCCGGACATTGTGCTGGGCGTCGTGAACGTGCAGGGCCGGGTCATCCCGGTCATCAACCTGCGCAAGCGATTCGGCTTGCCTGAGAGCGAGATCGAGCTGGCGGATCGCCTGATCGTGGCCCGGACTTCGTGTCGTCCAGTCGCGCTGCTCGTCACCTCCGTCGCAGGCGTCGTCGAGTGTCCGCAGTCGCAGATCGTCGACGGCGAGAGAATTCTCCACGCGGCGCGATATGTCGAAGGCGTGCTCAAGCTCGACGATGGGTTGATTCTCATCCATGACCTGGACACGTTTCTGTCTGCGCTCGAGGACCAAGAGCTGGCGCGAGCTCTGGCGCCCGCATAGTGCGGCGAGTCGCTTAAGGTATCGACAGAGTCGATCATGCCGCCGCTTCCGGATCAGCTGTTGTCCCATCTGAGCGAGCACCTTGCCGGCCAGATGGGTTGGCACTTTCCGGCCGACCGCTGGCGCGATCTCGAAGCAGGCATCGAATCGGCGGCGCGCGAAGTCGGCGCTGCCAGTACCCTCGCTTACGCGCGCAACCTGCTGCAAGACAAACTGTCCGGCGATCAGATCGAAGTGCTGGCGGGTGCGTTCACGATCGGCGAAACGTATTTTTTTCGGGACCCGCAGAGCTTCGACATTCTCGCCACGAATCTCTTGCCTGCGCTCATCAGCGCACGGCGTGCGGGCGAGCGCCGATTGCGCATCTGGAGTGCGGGCTGCTGCACAGGCGAAGAACCCTACAGCATCGCTATTCTGCTCGACCGGCTGCTGCCGAATCAGGACGGTTGGCAGATCACGCTGCTGGCAACCGATATCAACGTCCGCTTTCTGCAGAAGGCGGCGCAGGGCATGTTCGGCGAATGGTCGTTCCGTGGCGCACCGTCCTGGTTGAAGCAGCGTTATTTTCGGCGCGTCGATCAGCGCCGCTACGAACTCCTGCCGCGGATACGCTCTCGTGTGACGTTCAGGTACCTGAATCTCATCGAGGATACCTATCCCTCGCTCACCAACAACACGAATGCGATGGATCTGATCTTGTGCCGCAATGTCCTCATGTATTTCTCGCCTGCCCTGATCGGTCAGGTGGTCCGCAATTTCCATCGCTCGCTCGTGACCGACGGCTGGTTCTCGACCAGCGCCGTCGAGACATCGCCGCAGCTCAGCGGCTACTTTGACGCCGCGGCCTTCCCAGGTGCCACGTTCTATCGCCGCAGCAGCGACATCGCGCGGGTTCCGGCGCCGGGGACGGTGGATATCACGACCGACGCCATCGTCTATGCGTCCGGCGATGAGCCCCCTGGCGATGAACCCCCTAGTGATGAACCCTTGGTTGCCCCGATAGACCCGCCGTCGCTCACCTTAAGTCCGCCGCAGGCCGCGAAAGAAATCGCCGGGATGACCGCGTCGCCACTGGTGCAAGGGCAGCAGGGCGACGCGATGGGTCGGAAGATTATTTACGCCGACGCTTTACGGCTGTTCGAGAGCGGCCGATATGTCGAAGCGTCGGAGGCACTGCTACGGCATCGTGCCGATGTCGAGTCGGATGTCGACAGCGCCAGCCTGCTTGCGCGCGCATACGCGAACCTGGGCGATTTGTCCGCGGCGCTTACCTGGGCGGAACGTGCCATCGCCAATGATCGAACCAACGCACTGTCTCATTATCTGCGCGCAGTGATTCTCCAGGAACAGAACCTGCTGGAAGAAGCTGCCAGCGCCTTGCAGCGCACCCTGTATCTGCAGCCGGAGTTCGTCCTCGCGCACTTTGCGCTGGGCAATTTAGAGCAGCGGCGCGGGCGACGAACTGCGGCGGCCCGGCACTTCAACAACGCATTGACGCTGTTGCGGCCACTGGATGACAACGATGTGCTGCCGCATGCCGATGGCATGGTTGCCGGCCGGCTCAAAGAATTGATTCGCGCCATCGCGTTGGCAGGTGCCGCATGAGCGGCGCGGGCGGCGAGTCAGCGGGCAGCGAGAGCGTTGTGGCGAAGCGACGCACCACCATTGATTGGTCCACTGTGCGGCAGCGCATGGAGCGGGTCAGGGTCGCGCTGGATGATGCCGCCGTGTCGACGCCGGCGGAGAAAGCGGCGATCCTGAAGGCGCGCGCCAGAGCGCTGGCGCGCGAGCCGGCCGCAGCACAGCGTCCCGAGCACTCCATCGACATGGTCGAGTTCATGCTTGGCTATGAGCGCTACGCGCTGGACTCGACGTACGTGCGCGAGGTGCATCCGCTCAAGGACATTACGCCGTTACCAGGTACCCCTGCATTTGTCGCCGGCATTATCAACGTACGCGGACAGATCGTATCGGTGATCGATCTGAAGCAATTCTTCGATCTGCCACGCAAGGGCCTGACGGATCTGAACCGGGTGATCATTCTCGATGAGATCATACTGCTGGTCGTCGGCAGCGCGTCGTACAGCAACATCTCGCGGCTGGTCGACACCGGCGACTGGGTAACGCATACCCATCAAGTCCTGACAAAGCTCGAGGAATTGCTGTCCTCCATCAAAGATGCCGAAACCGGACAGCGTGGCTTCATCATCACAGGCGAGGAGCGCTACCTTGAGCCGTACAACTCGGCGACGACGCGAATCGACAGGGCGTTCGAGGAAGTCAGCCGGCTGACTCGCGACAACGCAATACAACAGCGCCGTCTCGAAGCGCTGCAGACGACGTTGCGGGCGCGACTGGACTTATTGAAACAAATTATCGAGCTGCGTCGCAGTGCGCAGGGCTTCGAGGCTGCCCGCCAGATGATCATGACGGACAAGGGCAAGACACTGATGGATGAAGTGCGGCGCATGATCGAGGTGATGAACGCTGAAGAAGACGACCTGCTCGCCACACGCACTGCCGAGGCTGCCGCCAGCACCCGCATGACATTCATCACGATCATCGGCGGGACGATCGCGGCATTGGTGCTGCTGTCGATCATCGGGTTGCTGATTACTCGCAACATTTCGCGTCCCCTCAACGATATCACTGAAGTGGCGGCGGCGCTGGCCGTGGGCGATCTGAATGTGAAGCTGACCGACGAAGCGCGTTCGGATGAGGTGGGCAGCCTCAATCGTACCTTCGGCCGGATGATTGTGGCGCTGCGTGAGACGGCCGGCGCCGCCCAGTCAATCGCGGCCGGCGATCTGCGTGTGAAAATCACACCGCAATCGGAGCGTGACGTCCTCGGCAATGCGTTCGTCATGATGGTCGATAACCTGCGCCGCACGACCGGCGAAATTGCCGAAGCGGTGAATGTGCTGGCGGTCTCGGCCAGCGAAATTCTCGCCTCGACGACCCAGGTGGCTTCCGGTGCTGCGCAGACCGGCACAGCGATTGCGCAGACGACGACGACCGTCGAAGAAGTGAAGCAGACGGCGCTGCTGTCCAGTCAGAAGGCAAAATACGTTTCCGACAATGCTACGAAGGCCACGCAGATCGGACAGACCGGGCGGCGCGCGGTCGAAGCATCGGTCGCGGGCATGCAGCGCATTCAATCGCAAGTCGAGTCGATTGCCGAAAGCGTCGTGCGCCTGAGCGAGCAGGGCCAGGCGATCGGCGAGATCATCGCCACGGTCGGCGATCTGGCAGAGCAGTCCAATCTGCTGGCGGTCAATGCGGCCATCGAAGCGGCGAAGGCGGGTGAGCAGGGCAAGGGATTCGCCGTCGTCGCTCAGGAAGTCAAAAGCCTGGCCGAGCAATCGAAACAGGCAACGGTGCAGGTGCGCACGATTCTCAGCGAAATTCAGAAGGCCACGACCGCTGCCGTCCTGGTCACGGAACAAGGCACCAAAGCGGTGGAGGCGGGGGTCACGCAGACGGCGGAGGCAGGCGAGGCAATTCGTCAGCTGGCCGACAGTGTCACGGAAGCGGCGCAGGCCGCGACGCAGATTGCGGCGTCCAGTCAGCAACAGCTGGTAGGAACCGACCAGGTGGCACTGGCAATGGAGAACATCAAGCAGGCCAGTACCCAGAACGTGGACGGTATTCGCCAGACCGAGACCGCCGCGCGCAATCTGCATGAGCTGGGGCAGAGGCTCAAACAGCTGACGCTTCAATACAAGGTCTGACGTGGCACCGCCCGACGACAAGCTGCTGCAGCGGCTGCTTGCAACGTTCAAGCCGGAGGCGCGCGAACACATCGATGCAATTGCTGCGGGGCTGCTGGAATTGGAGCGCGCGCCCGATCCGAATGCGCAAGCTGCCCTTCTGGATACGACATTCCGTGCCGCGCACAGCCTGAAAGGAGCTGCGCGCACGGTCAATTTGCGCGATATCGAAGCGCTGTGCCAATCGCTGGAAACGGTGTTCGCTGCGTTGCGCCGCAAGGACGCGACGTTCACGCCGGAGCTGTTCGATCTGTTGCATCGTGTGGCGGCGATGCTGGGAACGCAGCTGCAGTTCGTCGGCGAGCCAGCGACCCGGCCGCGGCCGGACATCACCGACCTGGTGCGTTCGTTGCAATCGGCCGCGACCAAGAACGGGCCAGCGGCGGTCCGGCCGACGGTCGCACCCTCCGTTGCGCATGCTGCGGAGTCCATTATGGAAACCACGCCAGCCGAGGCGCCTGCCGTGGCAACGCCCGCGAGCTGGCGCCTCGCCGGCACAACGGCCAGTACTACGGCCAGTACAACGGTACGAGTGGCCACGGAAAAACTGGATGCGGTGCTGTTGCAGGCGGAAGAGTTGCTGTCCGCCAAGCTGGCCGCTACGCAACAAGCCGTACGATTGCGCCAGTGTCGCGCCGAACCCATCGAATGGAAACGCCGCTGGATGAAACTGCGTCCCGACGTACGTTCCATTCGTGAGGGGCTGGACAGCGATGGCGTCACCAGCGGGTCATGGCTGCGCCTGATGGAGTTTGTGGACTGGAGTCGCGGTTGCGTCGAGTCGCTCGACCACCGTTTGATGGAGCTGGTGAAGATCGCCGATCACGACCAGCGAACGGTCGGAACCATGGTCGATACGCTGCTGGATGAGATGAAGAAGGTCGTCATGCAGCCGTTCTCGACGATCGTGGAAGTGCTGCCACGCACCGTGCGAGAACTGTCGCGCGAGCAGGGCAAGATCGTCGAGCTCAAGATCACGGGCGAGGAGATCGAGATCGATCGGCGCATTCTTGAGCAGATGAAGGACCCGCTGATTCATCTCATGCGTAATTGCATCGATCACGGTATCGAAACACCGGAGTTGCGCGGCCACGCCGGTAAATCCCGTGCCGGGACATTGCAGGTGTCGATGGCGGCTCATGATGGCAGCAACGTGGAACTGACGATTACCGACGACGGCCGGGGTATCGACGCCGCGACGGTACGTGCTGCCGCGGTGAAACAGGAGTTGCTGTCCGCTGAGCAGGCCGCGGCGCTGAGCGATCGGGAAGCGCTGCTGCTGATTTTCCAGTCGGGCCTGTCGACGAGTCCGCTGATCACCGACATATCGGGACGCGGGCTGGGCCTGGCCATCGTCAAGGAAAAGGTCGAGAAGCTGCACGGTTCGGTGGCGGTGGAGTCCACGCCGGGCAAGGGAACAAGCTTCCGGATCGTCCTGCCGCTGACACTCGCGCGGTTTCGCGGCGTGCTGGTACGCGCTTCCCGTCGCCTGTTCGTCCTGCCGACGAGCAATGTCGGCAGAGTGGTGCGGATTCGCACGGCCGACATCGCGACGGTCGAGAATCGCGAAACGATCGTGCTGAACGACCGGGTGACGGCGCTCGCACGGCTCGCTGATATTCTGGAGTTGCCGTCGACGCCGGATGCGGAACACACGCCGGTGCATCAGCCGGGCGTGGTTCTGGTCTGGGGGAATCAGCGCATTGCCTTTCTGGTCGATGAGGTCATCAGCGAACAGGAAGTGCTGGTCAAGCGGCTGGGCCGACAACTGGTGCGGGTGCGTAACGTCGCCGGCGCCACGGTACTGGGCAACGGGCAGGTGGTACCGATTCTGAGTGTGCCGGATCTCGTCGAGTCGGCCATTCAAAGCAGCGGCAGTGCGAGACCCGTGCGCGCGGTTGCAGCGAGCGCGCCGAAGCAGACGGTGCTGGTGGCGGAAGATTCCATCACCTCGCGCATGCTGCTGAAGAACATACTTGAGTCCGCCGGCTATCGCGTCGAGACGGCAGTCGACGGGGTGGATGCGCTGGCGAAATTGCGCAACGGCGAGTTCGACCTGGTGGTGTCCGATGTGGAAATGCCGCGCATGGATGGCTTCGGGCTGACGACGCAACTGCGCGCCGATCGCAAGCTCAGCCAGACGCCGGTCATTCTGGTCACGGCGCTGGATTCGCGCCAGGACCGCGAACGTGGCGTGGACGCCGGTGCCAATGCCTACATCGTGAAAAGCAGCTTCGATCAGAGCAACCTGCTGGACGTCGTGCGGCGGTTGATATGACTGCAAGTCGCCAGCGGATTCGAGTGCTGATCGTCGAAGACACGCGTATCGTCGCCGAATATCTTACCCATGTGTTGCGCTCGGACCCGATGATCGAAGTCGTCGGTGTTGCCGTGAACGGAGAGGATGCGATTGCCGCCGCACAGCGTCTGCATCCCGACGTCATTACCATGGATATCAATATGCCGAAGATGGACGGATTCGAAGCCACGCGCAGGATCATGGAAGTGTGTCCGTCACCGATCGTGATCGTGTGCGGCGGATTGAGCAGCGATGCAGCAGCGATCAACTCGCGTGCACTGGAGGCGGGTGCGCTGGCCGTCGTCGCCAGTCCCAGTGGCATCGGGGCGGTCGATCAGAGCGCATCGACACGCTATCTGCTGAATACCGTCAAGCTGATGTCGGAGGTCAAGGTCGTGAAGCGCTGGCCGCGTCACAAGTCGTTTCCCTCCAGTGTGGTTGCGAACGACATTGTTCCGGCGGGCACAATTCAGGTGGTGGCGATCGGCGCATCCACCGGCGGACCGGCGGCACTGCAGACCATTCTGGCCGGATTGCCGCGGGATTTTTCTTGCCCGGTGTTGATCGTGCAGCATATGACTCCGGGATTCGTCCAGGGTTTCGTCGACTGGCTGGCAACCGCATCAGGATTCCCGGTGCAGGTCGCCACGGATGGCGAATTGCTGGAGCCCGGTCGTGCTTACGTGGCACCCGATGATTTTCATATGGGCGTGCGCAGCGGCAATCGTGTGCTGCTGACTCGCGAGCGCAGCCAGGCCTCGATCTGTCCGTCGGTCTCTTATTTATTCGGATCGGTGGCCCACCTGTTTGGCGCGAACGCCGTGGGAATCCTGTTGACCGGCATGGGCCGGGACGGCGTCGATGAGCTGAAGCGTTTGAAAGATGCCGGTGCGGTGACGGTGGCACAGGACGAGCACAGCTCGGTGGTACACGGCATGCCCGGAGAAGCAATCCAGATCGGCGCCGCGCAGCACGTGCTGTCGCCACAGGCGATTGCGCGGGCATTAGGGACGCTGATGGGGCGGTGATGATGACGAAATCCGGCGACAACATCGAGATTCTGATTGCCGAGGACAGTCCGACGCAGGCGGAGCAGCTGCACTACATTCTTACGCAGCACGGCTACCAGCTCACGGTCGTCCGCAATGGTCGCGAAGCGCTTGCTGCCATTGCGCAGCATCCGCCGACGCTCGTCATCAGCGACGTCATCATGCCGCTGATGGATGGTTATGAGCTGTGCAGCCATATCAAGCACGAGAGCACTCTGCGCAACCTGCCGGTGATTCTGTTGACCTCGCTCAGCGATCCGGCCGATGTCGTGAAAGGGCTGGAGTCCGGTGCCGACAGTTTCATTTTCAAGCCGTACGACGAGCAATATCTGCTCACGCGCATTTCCTATACGCTCGCAAACCGCCATCTGCGCGAGAACGAGAGTGCGCAGATGGGCGTGGAGGTGGTGTTTGCCGGCCGCAAGTTCTTCATTACCTCCGACCGCCTGCAGATCCTGAATCTGCTGCTGTCGACCTACGAAGCGGCTGTGCACAAGAACCATGAGCTCACCGCGACCCAGGACGAGTTGCGGAATCTGAACGACAATCTCGAAA
>JAIBJL010000500.1 GCA_020029545.1 Gammaproteobacteria bacterium | reverse complement strand
CCCAAATACGCGGCAAATAGCAACGCCGTAGCAAACAGCCCTTGCGTATAGAACAACCATGCGGCAACGCCATCGACGATGATCCAATACAGCCAGTTCTCGATCACACGACGCGCAACCATCCAAGTCGTGACCACACTGCCCCACGTGACGAACGAGTCCAGATAGGGCGCGACTGCATCCGTGTCGCTCAGAAGCCAACCATTGATGACCGTAGCCACAAGAACGCTACCCGCGGCAGCGGCGTGCTGCAGCGGACTCCATGATCGAATCAGCACCTCGCCCGATTCAGTACTGCCGCGCTTCCAATCGATGAATCCATAGACGGCCATGACGAGATAGAATACCTGCAACAGCGACTGCATGTAGATCTTCGCCTGCGCGAACAACACGAGATAGATCGCCGTGCTGACGAACGCACATAACCAGCACAACAGATTACGCCGCACCGCGAGCAGCAGATAAGCGAGACCGATCAATGCCGCGACAGCTTCCCAGGGCGGAGTCGCGAGCAGTTGAGAGACAATTGCCGACATCAGGAGCCCGCAGGCGGCTGATGCTCGCCTGCAATCTGCGTGCTCAGCGCGTTCGTCGTGACCTGAATCTCCGCGTAAGTATTGAGCCGGGCGATGAAGTCCTTGATCGGCGGAACGTAATCGCTGCTTAAGGGATAGAGACTGATTTCAATCGCGGTGCGCATGATGATCTCCGATGTAAACGGGGCTGCAGACAGCTGGTGACAGCCGGAGTGTCCGGCAGAGAATAGAGAAGCCATACCCGACCTGGCCGTAGACTGTCGCCTGTTGCTAGCGCGCTCAAAATTCCCAACGCGCCGTCACGCCAATCTGTCGCGGCTCACCCAACTGGGTATAGCGCTTGTTCTCGAACATCGGCGGTTCATTGCCGAAGTAGAACCCGCGAATCACGTAGTCCTCGTCGAACACATTGCGCATCCAGACATAGGCACTCCACGCAGCAGCTTCATAGCCTGCTTTCAAGTGCACGAGTTCATAGCCAGACGCTCTCTGGTCGTTGGGCGAGACATCGAAATAGAAATCATCCTGAGCGTACGCGTCGACGCGAGCCATCCAACCTTGTGGATGACGCCAAGTGGCGTTCAACGACAACTGGTACTCCGGCGCATGCGGCGCCTCGCGTGCCGGAACCGGCTCGTTGCCATACAGATATCCTTCAATGGAACTATGCAATAGTGCAACCGATCCACCAAGTTGCAGCGTCGATGCCGGTTGCCAGCGCAGACTGGTTTCGATGCCGCGATTCGTGCCGCGCTTTGCGTTGTCGGTGTAGAACACGTAACTGTTCGGATCGCCGCGCACCTCCTGATCGCCGGTTCGCACCTGCGGATTCTCGCGCCACATCTGGAATACGGTTACGTCCCAATAGAGTCGCGCATCGGCACTCTGCGACTTGATGCCTGCTTCGAGACTGGTGAGGTTCTCGCGGCCAAACCTTGCTACCAGATTCGCTCCTTCGCCGAGATTGAACCCTCCAGCCTTGTATCCGCGCGATACGGAACCGAAGACATTGCGATGGTCGTCCAAGGCATAGCTCAGGCTCGCCTGTGCGCCCCACATGCGGTCGCGTTCCGATTCATCGGCGTCGCGCGTCGCATCGCTTCCCGCTTCTCGATAGTCGGCATCACGCTGCTCGGCGCGGGCACCGGCCGTCCAACGCCAGCGTTCGGCAAATGCGCCGTCCATCTGACCGAACAGAGCGACATTCGACGCAGAGTAGTCGCTATCGAGGAAGTCATCGCTGGTGTCCGCGAAACCGAATACAGGGTCCGGATCCACGTACTCGCCCACACTGGTCTCACGCAGCTGTTCATCCAGATTCATTCCGTACGCACCGATGAGCCAGCCAATCGACTGCTTGTCTGCGTTGGCGATGTGCGATCCGAGCCGCACTTCCAGGCTGCGCGTCTGCCGATCGCGCAGTGAGCGATAAAAATAATCATAGGTATAGGGTGCCCAGCTTTGCGCGTTGCCCCAATCACCATCGTAGCTGTTTTCGCTATCGCTGTTCGCGCCACTAGCAATGACGGTCAAATCTCCAACGGAGAGCACGCTGGTTTCGATACGCACCGACGCGCCATCAGCCTGCATCGAATCCTTACCGGGTCGATCCGCGAGCGAGCGGCGTGTGTTGTCGATCGACCAGCCGTCGTAGCCATTGTCGAGATCGGTATGCAGCCAAGTAAGATCCACGGTCGTCGAGTCGCTGGGTTGCCAGCGCCATTTTGCGCGTGCCGTGAGTTCGTCACGATCGTTGGTATCGTCGCGTCCCAGATAGGCGTCACGGCGGAATCCATCGCTGCGGTAACGCTGGACGCCGATGCGCCATGCAGAATCGAGCGATTCCGCCGGACCCGTCGCCACCGCACTCAACGATGAGGTGCCATAGTCGGCGAACGACCCTTCCGTCAACAGTCCTAACTCGTTCGCGGGGGCCGCACCGCGCATGACGATGAGACCGGCAAGTGCATTAGCTCCGTACCGCATGCCTTGCGGACCTCGCAGCACTTCAACGCGATCCACATCGAACAACGTGGCCGGCATTCCGATGCCGCTGAAGTCGATGTCGTCTATGAGAAAGCCAACCGAGGGATTCGGCGCACCTTCGTACTGCTCAAGTTCACCGATGCCACGGAGCTGGAAGTATCGCGGCCGCGACGTGCCACCTGCCCAGTGCAGGTTGGGAACCGCCGTCAACACATCCTCGAAATGCTGTACCCCGCCGTCGCGCAGGGCCTGTCTGTCGAGCACCGTCACGCTGGCTGGCGTATCCACGAGCGGTTGCTCGCGCCAGGTGGCAGTGACGATGACTTCCTCAAGCACATCCGTCGACGCGGCAGTCGCGCAAGCAAGCGGAACCGCGGTGGCAGACAGCAAACAGGAAAGCCAGATATCTACACGCATCGACCGATCCTCATCGCAAAGGATCCGGGCGCAGCGGCGCACAAGCAGCTGGAGAGTGGGCGATTCACCAAGAACTGGAACGCAAGGGGCAAATCGCATTACCTGCTCCCTACGCCGGTACTAACCGGATCAGGTTCAACGGGTTCATCGGTCAGCCGCGCTGGCGGCATCCGATATCTCAGGCCCAATTGGAGGGCCACCCCAAGGCGGGCGCAATTGTTACACAATCGCTTGCCGACAGGCTACGGGCGACGGGTAGACGGGCTACGGTCAGAAGAAGAGCGACTCCGATTCCGTCTCTGGCCGTAGCCTGTCGCCCGTAGCCCGTCGCCCGTCGCCAGTCGCGAGGCTTGCGGCACGTGGCTCTTGCCAGCGACGCCCACTTCCGCCATAAGGTCACCCGTTATTCCATCGGAGCCTTCCGCTCATGTCGCAACGCCGCTGCCGGCTGTTCCACGTCGATGCCTTTACCCGCCAGCGATTCTGCGGGAATCCGGCGATCGTGGTGCTCGACGCCGATTCCCTGACGGCCGATGAAATGCAGACCATCGCGACCGAAGTGAATGGCGAAACCGCGTTCGTGCTGGAGTCCGAAGCCAACGATCACGACATGCAGGTGAAATACTTCACCCCGCGCCACGCCGTGCCGTTCGTCGGTCATGCGACGATCGCGGCGCAATATGTTCGCGCGAAAACGGAAGGCAAGCCCACCGGCCTGCTGCGCCAACGCACAGGCGCCGGCATTGTCGAAGTCGAAGTGACGGAAGCGGAAGGCGATCTGCGCGTGTCCATCACCCAGAATCCACCCTCACTCGGTCCGGTAATTGCCGACCACCATCGCAGCCAGGTGCTCAATGCGCTGGGCATTTCCAGCCCGACGCTGCACGCGGATTGTCCTATTCAAATACTCAACAAAGGCACATCGCGCCTGTTGATCGGTCTACAGTCAGCCGATCTGCTCAACTCGTTGAAACCCGACTTCGAGGCACTCACGAAGCTGACCCCG
>JAIBJL010000499.1 GCA_020029545.1 Gammaproteobacteria bacterium | reverse complement strand
CCGATATATAGAAAGAAATCAAAACCAGAAAACCGGCGGGCTAACACGGCCCGGCGCATCCAAACCTCAAAATGACGCGCAATTCCAACCCTGCCAACATTCGTCTACGCCGTGGACGGCAAAAACGTGCTTGGCGAGATCGATGCCAACGGCAATAATAGTCATGGTCTTCCCCTTTCCGTGTCTGTGGATGAAACTTCGCACCTCCCATCTTGACACCACAGAACAATCGGGGACAGACCACGATTTGTCACGGCATGGATTCCGGGCGATCATTGGCCTGCGCGTGCCTGCGCACTGCACTGAATCTGGGTGTGGAGGCAGCGCCAGGAGCAAGCATCCATGCGGCACTTGGCATCGCCTGCCTGGAGATCGCCATTTCATGCGCCTCGCAGGGCATGCGGTTCCGAACCGGCGACCGAGTGCCATTGGCCCCTGTTCCGCAGATCCCGTTCCCCGCAGCCCATCCCGCGCGCGCTTGCGCAGATGATGGATGACGCCGGAGATCGATGGCTGGCGCTTCCCTGCCAGAGCGGGAGTCGGGACTGGCCCGGCAGAGGTTCGGGCTTTCCCGCTTCTGCGCGGACCGGCGGTCGCGCTGCGTCGGGCTCGGTTAGAATCGCTGCCCATCCACCTTACTGCGCACGCGCTTCATGCACCCACATCGCCGCTACACCCTTGTCGCCTCCTGCCCGGACCGGGTCGGCATCGTCGCCCGGGTTGCAGGTTTCATAGCCGAGCATCAGGGCTGGATTCTGGAGACTGCCCACCACGCCGATTTCGACAGCGAGCGCTATTTCATGCGCATAGAAATCAAGGCCGATTCGTTGCCGTTTCATCTGGCGGAGTTTCGCGAGCGCTTTGCGCCGATCGCCGGGGAGTTCCGCATGGACTGGCGCATCTCCGACTCGGCAGTGAAGAAGCGCGTCGTCGTCCTGGTTTCAAAGCAGGAGCACTGCCTCTACGATCTGTTGGCGCGCTGGCAAAGCAAGGAGCTCGACGTCGAGATCCCCTGCGTGATCTCCAATCACCGGGTGCTCCAGGGTTTCGTCGAATGGCACGGTATTCCGTTCCACTACGTGCCGGTCACCGCCAACAACAAGTCGAAGGCCTTTGACGAGATCGGGCGCATCTTCGAAGAGGTCCATAGCGACGTCATGGTCCTGGCCCGCTACATGCAGATCCTGCCGCCGGAGCTCTGCGCGGCTTTCACCGGCCGCCTCATCAACATCCACCACAGCTTCCTTCCCTCCTTCGTCGGGGCGAAGCCCTACCATCAGGCCTACCAGCGAGGCGTCAAGCTGATCGGGGCGACATGCCATTACGTCTCGGCCGAGCTCGATGCCGGACCGATCATCGAGCAGGACACCGTGCGCATCGACCATGGCGACTCGGTCGACGACCTGGTGCGCTATGGCAAGGACATCGAGAAGGCCGTGTTGGCGCGTGGTCTGCGCTATCACGTCGAAGATCGCGTGCTGCTCAACGGCAATCGCACCGTGGTATTCCGCTGAGCATGCCGCGGTTCTGCGGTGGAATCGTTAGCGGCACGACCTTGCCGGGTTTGTCCGCCAAGCGGCAACTGCGGATGCCACGGCGCAAACCGGCCGTCTCAATTCAGTTGAAGCGGCACGCGCCCGGTCCTTCGGGGTGGCCGCAGCTTCCGCAGGGGCCGGGCAGGTCGGCCGCGGCCGACGCCGTGCCGCTGACGGCGGCGAAGGCCGACAGCTTCTTGCGCAGGTCCGTGCTCTGGCAACTCGGGCATGCCGGCGCGGGCGCAGACGCGCGCACCAGTTTCTCGAATTCCTTGCCGCAGGCGGTGCACGCGTATTCGTAGATGGGCATCGGGGCGTTCCTCCTTCAAGTCCGGTCGAGCCGTCGGCATCAATATCGCACAGAAACGAAGCCCGGCAAAACGTTTGCGCGATCCACGTCGGTCAAGCGCGTGGGGATCGCCGCGGACTATCCGCACCATTCGCCGAGCGCCTCTTCTGCGTCGCAGGAAGGACGCATCTGGTCGAGATACCAGAGTTTTTGAGTGCGGATGTTCCGCCACAAGATTTTCGGCTTCGGCGGTTCGAACTCGTTCAGACCGGTCGTGACTTTCTCCCTGCCGCTCAGGTAGTTGATGCTGATCTCTGAGCGCGCGCCGCTGCTGCGCATGAACGCCCAGACATCGGCGCCGATCAGGCGAAAGCGTCCGCCGTCGTAGCGAAAGCTGAACGTGCGGTGGGTTACGCCGTAACTGCCGCAACTCAGCCAGTAGTGAAGGTCGATGCGCAGCAGGCCGCGCGCGATGCCCACGCCACCCTCCTGCAGCGGGTCATCGAGACAGGTACTCCCGTCGTCATGTTCGCTGGGGAGGAATTGGTCCACATCGGCGACCTTGCGAAATCCCGATGCAGTGTGCAACAGCACCACCAAGCTGCGCGGGTTGAGGTTCAACTCGGGCGCGCCCAGCCCGTCGTTCTTCCTGCGATTCGCCGGATCGGCCTGTTCGAGCACCAGAACGGCATCGGCCCTGCCGTCCCTGTCGAGATCGCCGGTGACGCTGCGGATCAGCTTCCAGCCCGCTGGAACCCACCGCGCATACGGGTCGGAATTCGCGGCATCGCATGGCACTGCCGTGTTGAGCGAGACCAACAGGCCGAGAAGTGCGAATGCCTTGCGCAGCGAGACCCGACGCCGTGTCGCGGGCGCTCCTTGACGGTTTGGCGAACGCGTCTGGTTCGCCGACAACCGAAATCCCCCTGGCGTGTCAGGTTCGCGTTGCACAAATAGCCAGGAAACCGATGGCAAGAAACACCGGCCAGGACAAATGCCTGCCGCGCGAGCCGACCAGCGCAACGACGCCGTGGCCGAGAAACGTGCAACCGACCACGAGTCCCAGCGTGCCCGCGCTCGCCGGCGGATGCGCCAGCACCACCAGGACGGCGGCAAGCCCCAACCAGGCGATCGACGTGATGTGCCAGGCGAAGCGCAGCGTGCGCCTGGTGAACTCGGTGCCACCGAAGAGCTTGGGCAGGTCGCCGCGGCGGAACAGGCGCACAAGAATGTAGCGTTCGCCAAGATACGAATGCGCGACGCCTACGGCGACGATCAGCGATGCGGCGATGTAGAGGAGTGTGTTCATCGAAATGCGAGCCTGGTCCCGTTAGCTACTCGAGATGGACCTCCCTGGTATGCCATGCCGGAACGCTCCATGGATAGGGCTTCTCAGAGCGATCGTGCCGCGGCCAGCGCAGGGGCGCGGCTTTCGGCGGGGTGGGGCGCGGGAGCCGGTTCGCCGACCAGATGCGCGATCGAGTTGGCGTAGTAGGCGAGCGTCGCGTGTTCTTCGGGGTCGGCGCTGAACAGGCTGTCGCGTTCGAGGGCGAGGCGGCGCAGGGTGAGC
>JAIBJL010000012.1 GCA_020029545.1 Gammaproteobacteria bacterium | reverse complement strand
CAAGCGCACGATGAAACGGCGCTGCCGGCGGCGATCAGTTTCGACCCCATTGTCGTCACCCTCTCTTAGTTGGCGTGCGCTCGGTGCGGCGGGCGAGGCCCGTTGTTGTGTTGTGGCTTTGCAGTAAGCAAGCGACATGCCAGTCCGCAGTCATCCAGTCGATCGGCGCGGCAGGACCTGCATTTACGCGGGTTTTCTTCATCTTGCTCGCCGCGTTTCAACACGCTGCCGAGGCGTCTGCCGCTTTACGGTGCAGCAATTTACCGGTCTGCACGACATAGGCGCAGGGGAAGCAGCGCTTGGGTCTGCCTACGTCAAACGACGCATCGAGGTACGTCAAATGACGCGTATCGGCACTGGTAGGCGAACCGTAGCTTTCGGCCGCAGGGAAGTCCCGCTAGGCAACCTTTGCAGAAATGCAACATGAAGAGTTCGGTCGATTCTGCGTTGCTATCACTGCGGTGCGGCAACTCACAGGTATGCAACTGGGTATGCGACTGGGGCAAGCGACTGGCGGAGTCACGATTTGGGGTTTGAACGTCTAAACATTCACGAAAGGAACAGTTCATGAGTTCGAAAAGCAGTATCAAGCGCACTCGTAAGCCGTGCGGCAAGCTCGCGCTGCAAGCGGCGATCGGTGTTGCCTTATCCATACCGGTGGCGAGCGTCCTGGCCGCCGATGTGACGTTGCCGCCCATTTCCGTGGGTGCCGGTATGCGCACCAGCTTCACATCGACCAATTACGACAACAAAGCGCTCGAAGACGTCAACGACTTCGAACTCGGCAGCGCCCGTATCTACATCAGCGGCAAGATCACCGATTATCTCAGCCTGATGTTCAATACCGAGTACAACGGTGGTGACGAAAAGATCCAGGTCATGGATGCCGCGGCCCAATTCGCATTCTCCGACCAGATCAACATCTGGGCCGGCCGCTTCCTGCCGCCGAGCGATCGCTCGAACCTCTACGGTCCCTACTACGCCAATCACTGGGGCGTGTATCAGGACGGCGTGCAGGACGGCTTTCCTGCAGAGAGCATCGGGCGCGACGATGGCCTGATGTACTGGGGCCAGTTCGGCATCGCCAAGATTTCTGCAGGTGCCTTCGACATCACGTCCACCAAGGGCGACTCGGATGTGCTGTATGCGGCACGCGCGCAACTGGATTTCTGGGACGCGGAAGGCGGTTACTACCTGAACAGCACCTACTATGGCGAGAAGGATCTGCTCGCAGTGGGAGCAGTCATTCAAGCGGTCGGCAACGGCAAAGCTTACGGCGGTGACTTTCTGCTGGAGAAGAAGCTCGGTAACTCCGGCGTCGTCACGGTCGAAGCCGAATACATGAAGTACGACAAGTTCGGCGGCTACTTCGGTAACGCACTTGCGCCGGCCGCGGCACCGGAGAGCGACGGCTTCTATGTGCTCGGCGCCTACATGTTCCCGCAGCAGATCGGCATCGGCAAGATCCAGCTCCTCGGCAAGTTCGGCACAGTCACGCACGAATATCCACGAGCCGGTGTCGTTGCAGCGCGCGATATCGATCAGGACACGCTCGAATTGAACGTGAACTATCTGATCAAGACGTTCAATGCGCGAGTCAGCCTGTTCTACATCGACCAGAGCTTCGATCCGAACGTCGGTGCGGACAACACACAAATCGGTCTCGGTCTACAAGTACAAATCTGATCACTTCGAGGAACCAGACGATGAAACAAACCACAGGCAAGGCATGGCTGTCGGCGATTGCCGCCACAGTCTCGATGATCTGCGCCGCCAGCGCACAGGCGGCCGACACGATCAAGGTCGGCGTGCTGCACTCGCTGTCGGGCACGATGGCGATCTCCGAAACCACGCTCAAGGACACGGTGCTCATGCTCATCGATGAGCAGAACAAGAAGGGCGGCGTGCTCGGCAAGCAACTGGAAGCGGTGGTGGTCGACCCGGCTTCCAACTGGCCGCTGTTCGCCGAGAAGGCGGAGCAACTGCTGGTGAAGGACAAAGTCGCCGTCACCTTCGGGTGCTGGACGTCGGTGTCACGCAAGTCGGTGCTGCCGGTGTTCGAGAAGAACAACGGCCTGCTGTTCTACCCGGTGCAGTACGAAGGCGAAGAGTCTTCCAAGAATGTGTTTTACACGGGCGCCGCGCCGAATCAGCAGGCGATTCCCGCGGTCGACTATCTGATGAACGATATCGGCGTCAAGCGCTGGGTACTGGAGGGTACCGACTATGTCTATCCGCGCACCACGAACAAGATTCTGGAGGCTTACCTCAAATCGAAGGGCGTGAAAGCCGAAGATATCTCCACCAACTACACGCCTTTCGGTTACTCCGACTGGCAGCGTCGTGTGGCCGACATCAAGAAGTTCGGTTCTGCCGGCAAGAAGACGGCGGTTGTGTCGACGATCAACGGCGATGCCAACGTGCCGTTCTACAAGGAACTCGGCAACCAGAAGATCTCGGCGGAAGATATTCCGGTCGTGGCGTTCTCGGTGGGTGAGGAAGAACTCTCGGGCATCGACACCAAGCCGCTGGTGGGCCATCTCGCTGCCTGGAACTACTTCATGAGCGTGGATGCACCGGCGAACAAGGCATTCATCAAGAAGTGGCAGACGTTCACCAAGAATCCGAAGCGCGTGACCAACGATCCGATGGAAGCGCACGTGATCGGCTTCAACATGTGGGTGAAGGCCGTCGAGAAGGCCAAGACCACTGACGTTAACAAGGTGGCCGATGCAATGATCGGTATCGAAGTGCCCAACCTCACTGGCGGCACGGCAAAGATGCTGCCGAACCATCACCTGACCAAGCCGGTACTGATCGGTGAAGTGCGTGCCGATGGTCAGTTCGACACGGTATGGCAAACGAAGGGCCTGGTGCCTGGCGATGCCTGGTCGGATTTCCTGCCCGGCAGCAAGGACATCGAGGCCGACTGGGTCACGCTCAAGTGCGGCAACTACAACACCCAGACCAAGAAGTGTTCGGGTCAGAAGTACGAGTGACTGGCGAGCGAATCGCACCATCGAAAGGGGTGTCCAAGGATGGGCCCCCTACGTGCATCCCTGCACGTCAGTGGCACCCGACTTGCAGCGGCAGGACGGCTGCAAGGGCGATCTGGGCAGTCCGGCGCTGTGTCGGACTGTTCTTCATGGCGGCAGCTACTGCAGGCTGCCAGCCCCGGCCAACCAACGACGGAGCCGTGCCGACGATGAATGCGAGCGCGAGGAGAACGATGGAATACCGTAGTCGGGTCCCGCTTCAGGCAGTGCTGCTGGTGTTACTGACCGTATTCGGTGTCAATCGCGCCTGTTCGGCTGAAGCTCAGCCAGACCTCGGTACCGTCGTGGCGGGACTGGCAACGACGAACTTCAAGGACAAGCAAGCGGCCGTCGACCGCTTGGTCCAGCTGCGCAGTGATAGTGCACGCGCGGTGCTCGCTGCGATGCTGGATGGCAATCTGTACTTTCGCCGCGAGGACAACAAGGTGTTCATCGCGACAGCAGGCGACACGACCCTGGCGTTGACCGACCCGGTGACCGCCAAGGCGGCGGGGACCGGCAATCCGGACGACTTCAGCAAGATCACGACCAACAATTCATTGCGCAAGATTCTCAAGAGCGCACTCGCCGGGTTCGCATTGAGCGATCCCGATGCCCGGGTGCGCCTGGCTGCCGTCAACGAAATGCTGCGGTCGATGGACGGCGACAACGCGGCCATCCTGCGCGAGCGACTGAAGACCGAAACCGATGGCGAGGTAAAGAAAGCACTGGAAGCTGGGCTGGCGCTCGCCGACCTGGAGGATACCGATCCGGAGAAACGGCTCGCTGCCATCAAGCAATTGGAAAGCAGCCTCAGTCCCGATGTCTACAATCGACTCACGACGCTGACCACGCGCAACGACGACGGTACCTACGTCGAGCCCGACGAACGAGTGCGCGTTGCAGCCGTCAAAGGTGTCAGCTACATCGACTCGTGGCGCCGCTTCTATGCCAGTATCGAAACCTTGTTCTTCGGCCTGAGCCTCGGATCGGTGCTGGTACTGGCGGCGATCGGTCTGGCCATCACGTTTGGCGTGATGGGTGTCATCAACATGGCCCACGGCGAGTTGATGATGCTCGGCGCTTACACCACGTACGTGATTCAGCAGGCGATGCCGGCGCAGATCGGGCTGTCGGTGTTGATCGCGATTCCACTGGCATTCCTTGTGTCGGGCGCGGTCGGCGTGCTGATCGAACGAGGCGTGGTGCGCTTTTTGTATGGCCGCCCGCTCGAAACGCTGCTTGCGACATTTGGTATCAGCCTGATACTGCAGCAGATCGTGCGCGATGTGTTCACCGCGAACAATCGTCCGGTCGAGACGCCGGCATGGATGGCCGGCTCGTGGCAGATCAACGAAGCGCTGTCGATCACTTATAACCGTCTCTACGTCGTGCTGTTCATGATGCTGGTGTTCGGCATCCTGCTGGTCGTGCTGAACAAGACCTCGCTCGGGCTGAAGGTCCGCGCCGTCGCACAGAATCGTTCGATGGCCAAGGCGATGGGCGTGCGTACCGAATGGGTCGATGCACTGACGTTCGGCCTGGGATCGGGGATTGCGGGGGTTGCCGGCGTCGCGTTGAGTCAGCTCACGAATGTCGGCCCGAACCTCGGGCAGCAATACATTATCGACTCGTTCATGGTGGTCGTGTTTGGCGGGGTCGCGAACCTGTGGGGGACGCTGATCGGCGGTATGTCGCTCGGGGTGGTGAACCAGGTGCTCGAACCTTTTGCCGGGGCGGTGCTCGCGAAGATTTTCGTGCTGATCGCGCTGATCCTGTTCATCCAGCGCCGGCCGCGCGGGTTGTTCCCGCAGAAAGGCCGGGCCGCCGAAGGTTGAGGAGCACGCCGTGAATCAATCGCCTGTGTCGAGTCCGTTGCTGAAAATCATGTTGGCCGATCGCGGTACGCAGATCTTCCTGGTGCTGCTGGCCGTACTGACCATTGCGGTGCCGTTACTGCACACGTTGCCGGAAAGCTCGGCGCTGGGCGTTTCCGGCTACACCATGACGCTGATCGGCAAGTATCTGACGTATGCGTTGCTCGCCATCGCGGTCGATCTAGTGTGGGGCTACTGCGGCATTCTGAGCCTCGGCCACGCCGCGTTCTTTGCCCTTGGCGGCTATGCGATGGGCATGTATCTGATGCGTCAGATCGGCACGCGCGGCGTGTACGGCGATCCGATTCTGCCGGACTTCATGGTGTTCCTGAACTGGAAGGAGCTGCCCTGGTTCTGGAGCGGCTTCGATATGTTCTGGTTCGCCGCCCTGATGGTCATTGTCGTGCCCGGTCTACTCGCCCTGATCTTCGGCTGGCTCGCCTTTCGTTCGCGAGTGACCGGGGTGTACCTGTCCATCATCACTCAGGCGCTGACCTATGCACTGATGTTGGCGTTCTTCCGCAACGACATGGGATTCGGCGGCAACAACGGCCTGACAGACTTCAAGGACATTCTCGGCGTGTCGATCAATGCACCGGGCACACGCGTCACGTTGTTCATCGCATCGTGCCTGGCTCTCGCCCTGGGATACCTGGCCTGCCGTTACATCACCGTCTCGCGGGCCGGCCGCGTCGTGCAGGCCATTCGCGATGCGGAGATGCGCACTCGCTTTCTCGGCTATCGTGTCGAGACCTACAAGCTGTGGATCTTCGCGTTTTCCGCGGTACTGGCCGGCATCGCGGGCGCCCTCTACGTGCCGCAGGTCGGCATCATCAATCCGAGCGAGTTTCAACCGATCAACTCCATCGAGGTGGTGATCTGGGTGGCCGTCGGCGGACGCGGCACGCTGTACGGCGCAGTTGCAGGCGCCTTGCTGGTCAACTACGCCAAGTCCTACTTCACCGCGGCCCTGCCGGAGTTCTGGCTGTATGCGCTCGGCGCCTTGTTCATCACGGTCACTTTATTCCTGCCGCGTGGTGTCACGGGTGTGGGCGCCAAGTCTGCGTCGAAGGCCGCCCCGGCCAAGGCGGTGACCGCATGAACGCGGCCACCGCGATTCGTCAGGGCTGGAAGAAAGTCTTCGGCACGGGGGCGGCGAGCGAACGGCCGCCGCCTGGCGACACGTCGCACGGGACGATTCTTTACCTGGAAGACATCAGTGTCAGTTTCGACGGCTTCAAAGCGCTCAATGCGCTGACGCTGTATATCGATGTCGGCGAACTGCGTTGCATCATCGGGCCGAACGGCGCCGGCAAGACCACGATGATGGATGTCATTACCGGCAAGACGCGCCCGGACAAAGGTTCGGCGTGGTTCGGCATTACCACCGATCTGCTCACCCTGACCGAGCCGGAGATTGCCGTGGCCGGCATCGGGCGCAAATTCCAGAAGCCCACCGTGTTCGAACAGCACAGCGTGCTGGAGAACCTCGAACTCGCCGTGGCCGGCGACAAGACCGTGTGGCCCACGTTGTCCACCGGGCTGAATCCGACGCAGCGCGAGCGCATCGATGAAGTGATGACGACCATTCAACTGCAGGATCGTCGTGACATGCGGGCCGGCATGTTGTCGCATGGCCAGAAGCAGTGGCTGGAGATCGGCATGCTACTGATGCAGGACCCGCAACTGTTGCTGGTCGACGAACCGGTGGCGGGCATGACCCCTCAGGAAGTCGAACGCACGGCCGAGTTGCTGTTATCGCTGGCCGGCAAGCACTCGGTCGTGGTCGTCGAGCACGACATGAATTTCGTGCGCTCGATTGCGAAGAAAGTCACGGTGCTGCACGAGGGTCACGTGCTGGCGGAAGGCAGCATGGACGAAGTGCAGGCCGATCCGAAGGTGAAGGAGGTGTATTTGGGAGAATAGTGAGTCGTGAGTGGTGAGTGGTGAGTAGTGAGTGGTGCGGATCGGGATTCGGGAATGCAAACCGCAGCTGAACTTCTTACCACTCACTACTCACGATTGGCACTGGGCGAATCGGAGCCTTTCTTCACCTCTCCTCATGGGAGAGGTCGCACACAGTGCGGGTGAGGGGCGACGCGACAGCGTCAAACAGGCGCAGTGCGCTTCCCCTCACCCGTGCTCCGCACGACCTCTCCCAAGGGGAGAGGTGAAGAAGGGCGGCACGCGCCTTAACTTATCGGGAATCGGGAATACAAACCGCGCTGCTGAACTTCTTGCCACTCACTACTCACCATTCACCACTCACCACTCACCACTCACCACTCACCACTCACCACTCACTCACTTCCCATCCCATGCTCGACATCAAAGCCCTCAACCAGTTCTACAGCGGCAGCCACATTCTGTGGGATGTGAACCTGTCGGTGCCGACCGGCTCCTGCACCTGCCTGATGGGTCGCAATGGCATGGGCAAGACGACGCTGCTCAAGTGCATCATGGGACTGCTGCCGACCGTGTCAGGCGAAATTCTCTATGACGGGCAGGATCTGCGAAAAATCACTGCGGATCGGCGTGCGAGCGCCGGGATTGGTTACGTGCCGCAAGGCCGCGAGATCTTCTCGCAGCTCACGGTCGAAGAAAATCTTCGCATCGGCCTGACCTCAGGACGCCGCAAACTCAAGGAAATTCCGGAGACCATTTTCGCGATGTTTCCGGTGCTCAAGAAAATGCTGCGGCGACGCGGCGGCGACCTGTCGGGTGGTCAGCAGCAGCAACTCGCCATCGGTCGGGCGCTGGTGCTCGAACCCACGCTGTTGATTCTCGATGAACCGACCGAAGGCATTCAGCCCAACATCGTGCACGAGATCGGCGATATCATCATGCGACTGAACCATGAGGCCAATCTCACCGTGCTGCTGGTGGAGCAAAAACTCCCGTTTGCGCGGCGTGTGGCCAGCGAGTTCAGGATCATCGACAAGGGCCGCGTGGTCGCCGCCGATCGCATTGCCGGTCTCACCGATGATCTGGTCCGTCACCATCTCACCGTGTGAGGGTGCCGAGAACGGTGTCAACTCATGAATACGAATAGTGGAGCGGACCGGACGAGTGGGAACAACTGTCGCCAGCAGCGCGCCGTCCGGATGGCGAGCCGGACTGCGCCTGCGTTATGCGGCTCGCGGCACACAGACCATTCTTGCTGCGCGCGAACACTACGGTCCGTTGCGGGTACAGCGCCCGTTCTATCCGGAACCCGGGCGAGCTGAGTCCGGCGCCTGTCATACCTACATCGTGCATCCACCGGGCGGTGTCGTCGGTGGCGATGAGTTGCAGATTGATGTCGAGGTGGGGACGCAGGCCCATGCGCTGCTGACGACGCCCGCGGCCACGAAGTACTATCGCAGCGATGGTCGAGAGGCGCGGCAGGCGCAGCGCTTCCAGATCGGCAAGGCGGCGTTCGAATGGTTGCCCCAGGAGAGTATTTTCCACGGCGGTGCGCGGGTGCGCAGCGCAACCCGGATCGATCTTACCGAGGGCTCGCGATTCATCGGCTGGGAGATTCCGTGCCTGGGCCTGCCGGCGCGCGGCGAGCGCTTCGAGACCGGTTCGCTGGCACTGGATCTGGAATTGTGGCGTGACTCGCAGCCCCTGTTCATCGACCGCTTGCGGATCGATGGCGAGCGAGCCTCACGATGCGCCATCGGCGATCTTGCGGGACATACGGCGATCGGTACCATGGTCGTCTATCCTGCCCGCACTGAGTTGCTGGAACAGGTGCGCCGCATCGGCTTCGATTCGGCATCGTTCGCCGCGACGCTGGTCGATGGCGTGCTGATGTGCCGTTCGCTCGGCGCTCAGGCAGAACCAGTGAAGCAGGCATTCGTCGCCGTATGGCGCGCGGCGCGGCCGGCAGTGCTGGGGTGCGAGGCGATCTTGCCGCGGATCTGGGCGACATGAACCGGCGGCCGACACGACTGCAGAGATCAAGCGCGGTTCACATGACGGAGCGATGAATGGAGCTGAGTCCACGCGAGAAAGACAAGCTGCTGCTGTTCACGGCAGCCCTGGTGGCCGAGCGCCGCAAGGCCCGTGGCGTCAAGCTCAACTATCCCGAGTCGGTAGCGCTGATTTCAGCGGCCATCATGGAAGGTGCACGCGACGGCAAGTCGGTGGCCGAGCTCATGAGCTATGGGACGACGATACTCACTCGCAACGAGGTCATGGAAGGCGTGCCGGAGATGATTCCGGATGTGCAGGTGGAAGCGACCTTTCCGGACGGCACCAAGCTGGTGACCGTGCATCAGCCGATTCCATGACAGCGTCCGTCCTTTGGAATGTCGATGAATGGGAGCCGATGCATGATCCCCGGTGAAGTCATTCCTGTCGCAGGCGATGTCGAGATCAATTCCGGTCGAGTCACGGTGCGCATGCGCGTGGCGAATACCGGCGATCGGCCCATCCAGGTGGGATCGCACTATCATTTCTTCGAAACGAACGCCGCCTTGCAGTTCGATCGTGCCGCGGCGCGCGGTTTTCGCCTGAACATTGCCTCAGGCACGGCGACGCGCTTCGAACCCGGGCAGGCGCGCGAAGTCGAACTCGTTGCCTACGACGGCGATCGTACCGTGTACGGCTTCGACCAGAAAATCATGGGCCGCTTGTAGATTTTTTCAGGAAGTCTCCATGACGCGCATCGATCGTCACGCTTACGCTGAAATGTACGGCCCCACCGTCGGCGACCGCGTGCGGCTCGCGGACACCGAGCTCATGATCGAGGTCGAGCGCGATTTCACGATCTATGGCGAAGAGGTGAAGTTCGGCGGTGGCAAGACCATTCGCGACGGCATGGGGCAGGGGCAGCGCAATGCGGCGGCGGTGGTCGACACCATTATCACGAACGCGCTCATCGTCGATCACTGGGGCATCGTCAAGGCGGACATCGGCATCAAGCACGGGCGCATTGTCGGCATCGGCAAAGGCGGTAATCCGGATGTGCAGCCGGGGGTAACGATCGTGATCGGCGCCGGCACGGAAGTCATCGCCGGCGAAGGGCTGATCGCGACTGCCGGCGGCATCGATGCGCACATTCACTTCATCTGTCCGCAGCAGGTCGAAGACGCCATGATGTCGGGTATCACGACCATGATCGGCGGCGGCACCGGGCCGGCGACCGGCACGAATGCCACGACCTGCACACCCGGTCCGTGGCACATCGAGCGCATGTATCAATCGCTGGAGGCGCTGCCCATCAACTTCGGCCTGCTCGGCAAAGGCAATGTCAGCCTGCCGCAGCCGCTCGAAGAACAGATCGAAGCAGGCGTGATGGGACTGAAGCTGCACGAGGACTGGGGCACGACGCCGGCCGCGATCGATAACTGTCTCAATGTCGCCGACCGGTACGATGTGCAGGTGGCGATCCACACCGACACGTTGAACGAGTCCGGATTCGTCGAAGATACGCTGGCCGCATTCAAGGGGCGGGCGATCCACACTTATCACACTGAAGGTGCCGGCGGCGGTCACGCGCCCGACATCATTCGTGCGTGCGGCGAAGCCAACGTGCTGCCGTCGTCGACGAATCCGACGCGGCCCTACACGATCAACACCGTAGATGAGCACCTCGACATGCTGATGGTGTGTCATCACCTCGACCCCGGCATTGCCGAGGATGTGGCCTTTGCGGAATCGCGTATTCGCCGCGAAACGATTGCCGCGGAGGATATTCTTCACGACCTGGGTGCATTCTCGATGATCTCGTCGGACTCTCAGGCCATGGGCCGTATCGGCGAGGTCGTGACACGCACCTGGCAGACCGCCCACAAGATGAAAGTGCAGCGCGGTGCGTTGGCGGAAGATTCCTCGCGCAACGATAACTTCCGTGTGCGTCGCTACGTTGCGAAGTACACCATCAACCCGGCGATCACGCACGGTGTCGCGCATGAGGTCGGCTCGCTGGAAGTCGGCAAGCTCGCGGACATCGTGCTCTGGCGTCCGGCGTTCTTTGCCGCGAAGCCGTCTCTGATCATCAAGGGGGGCATGATCGTCGCTGCGCCCATGGGCGATCCGAATGCCTCGATCCCCACGCCCCAGCCAGTGCATTACCGCCCCATGTTCGGCGCACTCGGCGGCGCACGAGCGGCGACGTCGGTGAGCTTCGTGTCGCAGGCCGCCATCGACAATGGCATGGCCGATCGGCTGAAGCTGCAGAAGCGGCTGGTGGCCGTGAAGGGGACGCGGACGGTGCGCAAAGCCGATCTGATTCACAACCACTATCAGCCGAAGATCGACGTGGACTCGCAGACCTATGAAGTGCGCGCCGACGGTGTGCTGCTGACATGCGAGCCGGCGAAGGTGTTGCCGTTGGCGCAACGGTATTTTCTGTTCTGACGTGCTGACGATTTCAAAACGACTGAAGGACTCCCGCACTGCGGATCTGCAGCTCGAATTGCCGTTCGATTTGCGCAACAGGAGCCGGCTGCGCACCTCGCTCAACGGTGAAGAGGCCGGCCTGTTTCTCGAACGCGGCACGGTGCTGCGCGGCGGCGATCTGCTGCTCGCCGATGATGGTCGCGTGATCGAAGTCGTGGCGGCAAAGGAAACGGTGTCGACGGTGCGCAGCAGAGACGCTGGCCAGCTCGCGCGTGCGGCCTATCACCTCGGCAATCGTCACGTCGCTTTGCAGATCGGGGATGGCTGGCTACGCTATCAGCATGATCATGTGCTCGACGACATGGTGCGCGGCCTGGGATTCTCCATTGCAATCGACGAGGCGCCTTTCGAGCCGGAAGCTGGCGCCTACGGTGCGGGCGCTCATCAGCACAGCATTCTGCTGACGAATCATTCTCATGGTTGAGCGCACCGGCGCTGCACCGCTGCAGATGCTGCGTCTGTTGCATCTGGCCAGTCCCGCGCTTCCCGTCGGCGCGTTTCATTTCTCGCAAGGCTTGGAGTACGCGGTGGAGGTGGGCTGGGTGACCGATGAAGCCTCGGCCCTGGCCTGGATCGCGGGGCTGGCGAGCGGCGCCGTGGCGACGCTCGATCTCCCGGTGTTGGCACGTCTGCATGCGGCATGGTCGCGCGGTGACGACGCGGCAGTGGCAGCGTGGAATGCACAACTGATCGCAATGCGCGAGACGGCGGAATCCCGCGCCGAAGATCTGCATATGGGTTCGGCGCTGTCGAAAGTGCTCGTCGACCTTGACATGCCGCTGCCGGCTTTCCTGAATACCGACACCGCAACCTACGCCATGTTGTTCGCATTGGCGTGCAGTCGTTGGGAAGTCGCTGTGGGCGACACGCTGCAGGCGTATGCCTGGGCCTGGGCCGAAACGCAGGTGCTTGCCGCGGTCAAGCTGGTGCCACTGGGCCAACGAGCCGGGCAACGCATGCTCCATCGGTTGATCCCGATCCTGTTCGACGGCGCCGCGCGCGCCATGACACGCCCGGATGAGGACATCGGCGTCAGCGGCGTCATGCAGGTATTCGCGAGCGCGCGCCACGAGACTCAATACACGCGCTTGTTTCGCTCCTGAGATGGATCAGCCGACAACGAGTGAGCTGGCTATCGTGACGAGACAACGTCTCGATTCATTCTGAGGGCGATGATGCTGACTTAGAAACGTTTGCCGCCGCGACTCGACTCAAACCAACTGCCTTGGCGCAAGGGCCTGGGGCCTGGGGCCTGGGCAGGAAACGGATCGGGGTACACGTTGGCACATTCGAGTCTCTTATTCGAGTCTCTTACCCAGGCCCCACGCCCCAGGCCCTTTTGGTAACAGCAATTGTGGCGCTCGCTGCTAAGTAAGCACCAATCATTCAGAGGGCATTGTGGCCTGGGCTGTAGGCTGTGGTGTCTGGCCGTCCCCACAGGCGGACAATGCTATCATCCACCCGATGAATCCCGAGCTTGACAAATTACGCCGCCGACCCTTCTTTTTCCCGCTGGTCGTGCCGGTACTGGTATTTCTCGGTCTGGTGGTGGCGGCTGCGTGGCTGTTCGATGCACGCGCTACCACGGTCGTTTTCGTGGTGCGGCATGCCGAGACGGAAACGAGTGCCGATCCCGATCCCGGCCTGAGTGTGGATGGCCGCGAGCGGGCAGCGCGACTGACAAAGATGCTGTCGCAGGCGCGCCCGGTCCGAGGACTGGACGCGATCTTTGCTTCGGAATTGCGTCGCACGCAGCAGACGGTCGCGCCGGTCTCCGAACAGCTGGCATTGCCGGTCAACGTGATTCCTTCCGGTGCCTGGCCGGCGCTGGCAAACAAGATCAAACGCGAGCACCGCGGCGAGTATGTGCTGGCCGCCGGTCATTCCAATACCGTGCCGATATTGGTCGAAGCCCTCAGCGGCGAAAAAGTATCGATGCGCGAAGACGAATACGACGCGATGTTCATCGTGTTCGTGCCGCAACTCTCCAAGGCAAAAGTCGTGCGCGTGCGCTACTGAAGGCCGAACGAGGGTCGCTCAGCAGTTGCTCACCGTCGATACTACCGGTCGCGGTTTCACTGAGCTTGCAACACGGGGAACTCGATCGCGACGCGCATGCCCGGTGTCGGTGTAATCTGCAGCTTGCCATTCAGCTGATCCGTCAGGCTCGTGACCAGGTGCAGCCCGATCGACTCGCGCTCCAGCGCGGCATCGAAGCCGGGAATGCCGACGCCATCGTCGGCGACTTCAAAACGCAGTCGTTCCGCATTTAGACGATGCAGAGCGATGCGGATCGTGCCGGCGCGGTTCATCGGAAACGCATGTTTGACGGCATTCGTCACCAGCTCATTCAGTATCAGGCCGCAGGGAATCGCCTGGGCAACCGGCAAGGCAATGTTCTCGGCATCGAACTGGGCGAGGACGCGATCGAAAGACACGCCGGATGATTGCAGAATCGTCGTGACCAGCCCCTGGGCGTATTCGGCAAACGGCACATTCGAAAAATCACGCGACTGATACAGCTTCTCGTGAATCAGTGCGATCGCATCGACCCGGGTTTTGCATTCAGTAAGAATCTCTCGCGATGCCGCAGCGTCGAGTTTGCGCATCTGCATGTTGATCAGGCTGGCAATGATCTGCAGATTGTTCTTCACTCGGTGGTGGACTTCCTGCAGGAGCACTTCCCGCTCGCCCAGGGTATTCGCGAGTGCTTCGGTTCTCTCGCTAAGTTGCTGGACGGTCTGCTTGCGCTCCGAAATGTCGACGATCGAGCTGAGGATGAAGCTGCCGCTCGACGTGGTCAGCGGGTTCAAGCCGATCTCGATCGGTACCTCGCTGCCGTCCTTGCGCAGGCCATAGAGTTCACGACCGCCTCCCATGGGCCGGGCCACTGGATGCTCGGAAAACCCGCGGCGAAAGATTGGGTGATGCTCGCGGAAACGCTCCGGAACGAGTGCTTCGACTTTCATGTGCATGAGTTCCGCGCGCGAATAGCCAAACAGGGTTTCGATCTGCGCATTGACCAGAGTGATCTCGCCAGCGTCGTTCACCATGAGCATGCCGGTCGGCGCGGCTTCCAGAGCAAGCCGGAATTGCTCTTCAGAGCGTTTGCGCTCGGTAATGTCCACGACGGAACTCAGGACGTAGCGTCCTTCCGGCGTAACAATGGGTGTCAGGCCGATTTCCACCGGCAATTCGCTGCCATCTTTGCGTAGTCCATAGAGGTCGCGGCCGATCCCCATGGCGCGTGCCTGCGGTGCCTGAAAGAATTCGTTGCGAAACGCGGGATGATTGGTCCGTGAGCGCGGCGGCACCAGCTGTTCTACTGCGCACCCGATCAGTTCGCCGTGGTCGTAGCCGAACAATCGTTCGACAATGGAGTTCGAAAATGCGATGCGACCCATCTCATCGACCAGCAGCATGCCGGCCGGTACCGCTTCAAGCGCAAAATGAAACTGGGCCGCAGCGACAGGTACCGAGGCAGCCTGCCCGGCCGGCGGTGGGTCAGCCATTCCGATCATCCTGCTAATGCGAGCGCATGGGTAAAGTGAAAAAAAACGTGGCGCCGTGACCGGCCTGGGAATCTGCCCAGACACTGCCGCCCAGTCGGCGGACCGCGCGTTCGACGATCGCTAGTCCAATGCCGGTGCCGGGGAACTGGCGATCATGATGGAGACGTTGAAAGGGTTCGAATAACTTGCCTTTGTAGCGTGGGTCGAACCCCGCTCCGTTGTCCCGGACAAACACGGTGGCCAGTTCGTTGACCTGGTAAGTGCCCATGGTGATTTTTGCGCCCGGCGTGTCGCTGGTGAATTTCCACGCATTGTCGAGCAGATTGCGCAGCACAATGCGCACCAGGCGCGCGTCTGCCACGGCCGTCAGCGAAAAATCGGCCTGAAACTCGACGGCATGTCGATGCGCCCCGGCAATTTCGTGAGCCACTTCCCGCGTGATGGCTGCCACATCCACGTTCGTCAGGTCCAATTCCTGTTGTCCGATACCTGCGAGCGACAGGAGTGCGTCGATCAGTTCGCTCATGCGCGCAACGGAGGCGCGCACGCGGGCCAGAAAATGCAAGCCCTTGGAATCCAGCTGTGCCGCGTGCTCCTCGCATAGCAATTTGCTGAAAGAATCGATCGAACGCAACGGCGCGCGTAAATCATGTGCCACGGAGTAACTGAAGGATTCCAGTTCGCGATTCGCCGACTGCAGTTCCGCGGTTCGCAGCGCGACGCGACGTTCCAGATCCTCGTTGAGTCTTTGAATCTCCTGCAACTGGGAGCGGAATTCGGTGATGTCACTCAACACCAGCACGGCGCCCAGGATCTGCCCATGGCGATCGGCGATCGGTGCCGCAAGCTCCTTGACCAGAATCTTGTGACCGGAACGGGTCACCAGCGCGGCGGCGTCGTTGTGCTGTTGCGCCTGACCGGAGTTCAGCGCTGCCTCAAGCAGATTGCCCAGCGGCTTGCCGGTATCTTCGTGAACAATCGATAGAATTCGATGCAGCGGTTGCTCTCTTGCACTCAGTTGGTCCCACCCCGTCATTTTCTCGGCAACGGCGTTGAACAGTTTGACGCAGCCGGCATCGTCGGTCGCAATGACGGCTTCGGCAATGGATTCCAGTGTGGTCGACAGCCAATGCTCGTTGCGCCGCACGTTCTGGTCGGCTGCATGCTTGTGTAGTGCGATTTCGATCGCACTGCGTAATTCCGGAGTCTTGAAGGGCTTGACCAGGTAGCCCGATGCCGACGTGTTCGCGGCACGGCGCACCGTGTCGTCGTCCGAGTGGGCGGTCAGGTAGATGACCGGCACATCTTGCGAGCGGTGGATGACTTCAGCGATCTGAATGCCATCCAGCGCATCGCCTGCCAGGCGCACATCCATCAGAATGAGATTGGGTTTTTGGTCGACAGCGCAGCGGATTGCTTCTTCGGAGCGAGCCACCGGTCCTGCAACCTGGTAACCCAGTTCCTTGAGCGTGCCCGCGAGATCCATGGCGACGACGCGTTCGTCCTCGACAACCAGAATGCGCGGTTTGATGGGGGTAACCGAAAGCGCTGCGTCCTGCATGATCGCTACCCGGCATGATCGATACAAAGCAATTAACTAACCATCGTCAGTTTATTCCCCTAAGGGTTTGCGAATAGGCTGAGTCGGGGAATCATAGACTGGATCGAGTTCGATGGGGTACTGATCGGTACTGGTATCAATACGGATATCCACGCGCGAGGTGAGTTGAGAGGCCGCCGGCGAAATGCATTTCGTGCGATGTGATGAACGCATGCGATTCGACACGCGACTAGGCGTACGCAACGCGCCGAACTTTGTCTCGCTCACTGTTGCCATCATCTGAGCAGAATGGCTGGGCGTGAGTTGCAGCATGCGGCCCGCATCATCCTGCCGGCTCCACTGTGATCTTCCCTGTTCAATGCAGTCAGGAATCCGCGGATGTCGTGCGAATGCGAGAACTACTTATGCGTTCCGCAAGGCGCGAGCGCAAGATCTCGACCGAGCGTGGCTAGTGCGTGTGGAGACATCGCGGCGGGATCTGAGCGAGGCGCCTGAGCATTGACTATGAAAGAAGAGCGACGTCTGCGAGGCGTGGGACCTATGATGGCGCAACCGAGCGATTTCAACGAGAAACCGCCCCATCGTGGAGCTGCCGCGGCCGACGTCGACGTTCGGGTGCTGCTGGTCGAGGATACTCAGGACGACGCTGAATTGGCCATTTATCAGCTTCGCCATAGCGGAATACGCTGCGACTATCGGCGTGTGGAAACCGAGCAAAGCTTACGCCAGGCGTTGTGTGACTTCAGGCCCGATCTCATCCTGTCCGACTTCAGGCTGCCCCAGTTCGATGGGCACGCGGCCCTTCGCACCGCTCGTGAAGTCGCACCGGATACGCCGTTCATTTTTGTCTCCGGGACCATCGGTGAAGAGCACGCGATCGAATCGCTGCTGCATGGCGCAGCCGACTATGTTCTCAAAGGCAATCTGAAGCGGCTGCCATCGGCCGTCCAGCGCGCGATGGAACGCTCTGCTGCCGCCGTCGAGCAACGACGGCAGCAGGAGCAGATCGCGAGATTGACCCGAGTACTGCGCATGATCAGCGGCATCAACGGCCTGATCGTGCGTGTCAACGCTCGTACCGAGCTTCTGGAAGAAGCCTGTCGCATCGCAGTCAGTACGGGTCGTTACAGTACCGCGATCGTCATGCTGCGGCAGCCGGGAACGGGTGCGGTGCAGCCCATCGCATGGGCCGGCGTCGACGACCGGACGACAGAGCAACTCCGCATCTCGATGAGCCAGACGGCGAACCGTGACGTGGGCGCGATCGCACGTGTTCTTCAGACCGGTGTGCCGTATGTCTGCAACGCACCCGTCGATCCATTGGCTACGGCCAACGTGAGTGCACTGATGGTGCAAGCTGGCTTTCAGTCCATCGTCGCGCTGCCGCTCTTGATCGACAAGACGGTGGTCGGTGTCCTGATGATGACCGCACCCGATGCGGACACGGTCAGCGAGGAAGAACTGGGGGTGCTGCGGGAGGTGTCGGCAAACCTCTCGTTCGCGCTGCAGTATCTTCATAAGGACAGCACTCTCCAGCAACTGTCGCACTTCGACCCTCTCACTGGCTTGGCCAAGCGGGGATTGTTTTGCGAGCGACTGGCGCGCAAGTTGGAACAGACGGCGGATGGCGGTGTGCTCGGAATCGGTGTTTTCGACGTGGAACAGCTCAGTGTCATCAACGACTCTTTCGGCCGTCATACCGGCGACCTGTTGTTGCAGCATGTGGCCGACCGTCTGCGGCGCCACTTCCACAACACCGAATTGCTCGCGCAATTCGGCGGCGGCACGTTCGCGATCGTTCTCGACGCGCTCGACGCACTCGACAATCAGGATCTGTCGGCGACTTTGTCCAGGCATCTCGTTGCCGTGCTGGGTCAGCCGGTCGAACTCGATGGGCGGCAGTTGCCGGTGGTCGTGAGATCCGGATTGGCCATCTACCCTCAGAACGGTAGCGATGCGAATGTGCTGGTGCAGAACGCGGAATCGGCGCTGCGCAATGCCCGAGCGACAGGACAGCGGCATCAACACTACAGTGTCGAGCAGCATACGGCAGGCATGGCCCGCCTGGCGCTCGAACACAAGCTGCGCAGCGCGTTGGAGCGCAATCAATTCGAGCTTCACTATCAGCCTAAAGCCGGTATCAAGACGCGCCGGATCGAAGGTGTCGAGGCGCTCATCCGATGGCGAGATCCCAACGGGGGCCTGGTATCGCCGGGCGCTTTCTTGCCGGTGCTTGAAGCGACGGGGTTGATGATCGATGTAGGGGAGTGGGTAGTGCGGCAGGCCGCGGCCGACGCTCGGCACTGGCAGCATCTGGGGCTGCCGCCGGTTCGAGTCGCCGTCAATATTTCTCCATTGCAGCTGCGCTGTGCCGATTTCAGCGAGCGCTTCCTGCAACTGGCTCAATCGTCCGCGGATGCCTGCTGCGGTCTGGACCTCGAAATCACCGAAGGTATGCTGCTGGAAGACTCCGACGCCGAGTTGAAAAAGCTGGCAGTGTTACGCGCAGCCGGCGTACGCATTGCCATCGACGATTTTGGCACGGGCTATTCATCGCTCGGCCGGCTTTCCGAGTTGCCCATCGATACCTTGAAGATCGACCGCAGCTTCGTTTGCCGGCTGCCGCACGATCACTCGGGCAAGACGCTGGTGCGCACCATCATTGATCTGGCGCGCGCATTCGATATGAATACCGTCGCTGAAGGCGTCGAGACGCTCGATCAGCTCAATGCATTGTCGGAAATGGGTTGCGATCAGTTGCAAGGCTATTTGATGAGTAAGCCGGTGCCGCGCGACGACTTCGCGACACTGCTTGAGCGAGGCAACGGCCACCTGCTGCTGCCGGCCGAGCCGTCTCCGGCGGCAGCCAGCCATCCTGCGTAGTTCGCAATACAACCGTTGCCGTCAAAGGTCGTGGCGATGGGAAATCTCGCCTGAGGACGATGGCGTGCGTCCGCTTGAAGCCGGGCGCTCGACCGCTATCCCACGAACGGCGCCACCGTCACTCGCCGGCCATTCAGGAACGCATCGGCCACCAGGCGCAACGGGGCGATGTCGACATCGATGCGACGACCGTTCACCAACTCGTAGAATCGCGCATACAGGCGCGGATACTCATGGTCCTTGGCCTCGATCAGGCTATTGCCATCGACGTACATGGTGGACCCACCTTTCGACAACAGCAGTCGACCGTTGTCGGTATCGGCGCTGATATCCCAGGTCTGCGGACCGGTCTGCAGAAAATCCAGTTCCACTTCGATGGGAGCACCACGCTCATCGTGCAGCAGCAAGGAGGCGGCGATCGGCGTCTCGCAGTTCGATGGAAACGACAGGGTTGCTTCACGCAACAGCACACTGCCTGGAACAATGTGGGTCAGAATAGAGAGCGCATTGATGCCGGGATCGAAGACGCCGAGGCCACCGGCTTTCCAGATCCATGTCTGACCGGGGTGCCAGACGCGCACATCCTCTTTCCAGCTGACGCGCATTTTGCGGATATGGCGCGAGCCGAGCCAGGTGCGCGCCGATTCCACGGCGGCCGCTTCGCGCGCATGCCAGCTGGCGAACAGTGCCACATTCTGACGCTCGGCAAGCGCTACCAGCGCCTGCACTTCGCTCAGCGTCGCTCCCGGCGGCTTCTCCAACATGACGTGTTTGCGATGATTGAGCGCATGCCAGGCGATGTCATAGCGCACTTGCGGCGAAGTGCAGATGACGACTGCTTCGATCTGCGGCATTTCTCGCAGCATCACCTCCAAGGCCGGAAAGTTCGGTACGCCATCCAGTTGATGATTGGGACTGGCGACCGCGACGAGTCGCAGCGCGGGATTGGCGGCAATGGCAGGCAGGTGTTGGTCGCGGGCAATCTTGCCCATGCCGACGATGGCGATGTGGAGTGGTTTCATGGGTGCTACAACGCTTTGACACTCAGAGTAGTTGCGGCGGCATTCGCTGCTCGGAGCGTAGCACCATTGCGGTTAGGCTGGAGAGCCATCCGCTGGCGGTCACGCCATGGTAGGGCCGTGGTAGGGGGAGCACGCCTGCGTCGCGTCTGGTCCTGCGAGACATGCCATCGTGGCCGGTCACGGTCACAGCAGCCCGGAGAAAATGCATGCAAGCCCGTCGCATCAATCAGCAGATTCCGACTGCACTGGCGCTCGCCGTATCGTTGCTGCTGGGATCTACCGCACCGGCCGGGACGCTGAACATCGAGACGGCGACGATCGCTGATGTGAACAAGGCATTTGCCGATGGCCTCACCGCCGAGCAATTGCTCGCTGCTTACCTCAAGCGCATCGATGCCTATGACAAGAAAGGGCCGACGATCAACACCGTGATCACGATGAATCCCAAGGCGATGAGCGAGGCGAAAGCACGGGATGCCGAACGCAAAGCCGGCAAGGTGCGTGGCCCGTTGCATGGCATACCCATCGTACTCAAGGACAACTTCGACACCTTCGATCTGCCGACCACCGGTGGTTCGCAGCTGCTGGAAGGCTCGATCCCGCCGGACGATGCCTTCGTGGTGAAGAAGCTGCGTGACGCCGGTGCGGTGATCGTCGCCAAGGTCAATCTGAGCGAATGGGCGGGGGGTGGCGGCAGCGTCGGTGGAGCCCCAGATCCGGAACTGCGCAAGCAGGGCGCCGTGCCGAATGGCTTCAGCTCCGCAGGGGGACAGACGCGCAATCCGCACGATCTCACTCGCGGGCCTGCGGGATCCAGCGGCGGCACCGGTGCCGCCCTTGCCGCCGTGTTTGCACAGGGAGGGTTGGGCACCGATACCGGTGGTTCGGTGCGCGGTCCTTCTTCTGTGAACGGCATCGCGGGTCTCAAGCCCACGTTGGGACTGATGAGTCGCGACGGCATTATTCCCCTGGCATTGTCGTTCGACACCGGTGGTCCGATGGCGCGCAGCGTGTACGACGTTGCTGCTCTGCTCGGACCAATGACTGGTGTCGATGCTGCCGATCCCCCGACCAAGACCAGCGCCGGCAAGGCGGACACCGACTATACGAAGTATCTCAAGACCGGTTCGCTCAAGGGCGCGCGCATCGGCGTGGCGCGCGATTTCATGGGCCAGGACAGCGAGACCGATCGTGTCATGGAAACCGCCATTGCGACGCTGAAGAAGCAGGGCGCCGTCATCGTCGATCCATTGCCCTATCCTCAGTATCTGCTCGACATGCGCCAGTCATTGTTGACGTCGATGATGGCTGCCGAGTTCAAGGCGCAGGTGACGGACTATCTGCAGACCACCGGCCCCAAGTATCCGAAGTCGTTCGCCGACCTGGTCAAACTGTCGAACGATCCGCAGACCGGCTATCGCAGCCCGGGCAAGGCGGTGGGCTTCAAGTACCAGGCAAGCACCGCGTTGGATTTGACCGATCCGGTGTATCTGGCGGCGAAGAACCAAGGTCTGCCGCTGATGAAATCGACCATGCTGGCGGTGTTCGCGAAACACCAGCTCGACGCCATCGTCTATCCCACCTCGCCGCGGCCGGCGACGCTGATCAATCCGCCCCAGCCTGCGCCCACGGGTGGCTCGGCCACCGGCATTGCCAACCTGACCGGCTTTCCCGATCTCATCGTGCCGGCAGGCATCAGCAAGGACGGGCTGCCGGTGAGCTTGTCGTTCTTCGGCCCGGCCTACAGTGAAGGCAAGTTGCTGGCCTATGGTTATGACTTCGAGCAGGCGACGAAGGCTCGTGTGCTGCCGAAAACCACGCCGGCATTGAAGAGCGATCTCATCACTTACTGAACAGATTGCGATTGAGTCAGCTAACCCTCGAGGAATCATGAAGTCCAGCCTCCTGCTCAATGCGGTCGTCATCGCACTGTCGCTGTCCGCTGCAAGCCTTTCTGCTGATGCAGCCACGTTGGATCTGGAAACGGCCTCGATCGCCGACCTGGACAAGGCGTTTGCCAGCGGCAAGCTGACATCCGAGAAACTCGTTCAGGTGTATCTCAAGCGCATCGAGGCCTACGACAAAAAGGGTCCCACGATCAATGCGGTGATCACGCTCAATCCCAAAGCGCTCGCCGAAGCCAAGGCTCTCGACGCAGAGCGCAAGGCCGGCAAGATTCGCAGCCCGCTGCATGGCATTCCCATTGTGCTGAAAGACAACTTCGATACTTTCGATCTGCCGACGACGGCAGGGTCGCAGTTGCTTGCCGGCAGCATTCCTCCCGACGATGCGTTCACAGTGAAAAAACTGCGTGCCGCTGGTGCTGTCGTTCTTGCGAAGGTGAACCTCAGCGAATTTGCCGGCAGTGGCGGCAGCGTGAGCGGCGCGACCGATCCGGAAATCTTGAAGAAAGGGGCGGTCCCGAATGGCTCGAGTTCGATGGGCGGACAAACCTTGAATCCGCACGATCTCTCGCGCGGTCCATCAGGGTCGAGTGGTGGCACCGGCGCAGCGATTGCGGCGGGATTCGCACAGTTCGGGTTGGGTACCGACACGGGCGGCTCGGTGCGCGGACCGTCATCGGCCAATGGCATCGCCGGTCTCAAGCCGACGCGTGGCCTGATGAGTCGCGACGGCATCGTGCCATTGGGATTGTCATTCGATACCGGCGGCCCGATGGCGCGAACTGTCTATGACGTGGCAGCAGCCTTGGGTCCCATGACAGGCGTCGATCCGGCAGATGCAGCGACCGCTGCCAGTGCAGGGCACTTCAAAACGGATTACACGACGTACCTGAAGGTGGGTTCGCTTAAGGGTGCACGGATCGGCATCGCTCGCGATTTCATGGGCAAGGATGCTGGCACCGATGCAGTGGTCGAGAGATCCATTGCCGCACTGAAGCGACTTGGCGCCGTGATCGTCGATCCGATCAAGTATCCCGACTATC
>JAIBJL010000498.1 GCA_020029545.1 Gammaproteobacteria bacterium | reverse complement strand
GCTGGCACATTCGAGTTTCCTACCCAGGCCCCACGCCCCAGGCCCTTGCGCCAAGGCAGTCGGGCCAAGGCAGTCGGCTTGAGTCGAGTCGCGGGGCAAACATTTCTAATCTAAGTCAGCGCCATTGGTATCCAAAGTACACTGACCATTATGCAGGGGAGGAAGAAATGAAATCGAAAGTGCTCGTGATGGGCTTTGCAGTCATGATGACCCTGGCGGCTCACGCGCAGGACCCGACAGCGACGGCGCCACCGGCTCCTGCCCAATTTGCCGTACCACCAGCCTATGGAACCCCGATCACGCTTGCCCAGGCGCGTGCGGTTATCGCCCGCGCCGAAGAAGAAGCGCGAAAAAGAAAGGTGGCACTGAGCTTCGCGGTCGTGGAGCCCAATGGCCGGCTGGTGGCTTTCAGTAAAATGGACGGAGCCAACTATTCATCCATCGAGTCGGCGACGAAGAAGGCTGTCTCCGCCGCCCTGTGGCGTACCAGCACCAGCGTCTTCGCTGCTCTGGCAAAGACCAACATCATCGTATTGCAGATGCCCGACGCCTATGGCTCGTTGGGCGGTGAGCCGCTGGTGATCGACGGGAAAGTGGCGGGCGGGCTCGGTGTAAGCGGCAGCCCCCTCGAAGCGGAGATCGCCAAGCTCGCCGCAGAGGCGGCCAAGTGATTCCTACAATCCGCAGCGACAGCGCTGAGCGATCTGCAGCACATAGTTGCCGATCGCGCGGGGCGTCTCAGGGCTGAGGCGGTGAGGTAATTCTTGGAATTACGCCGGCTGTGCGAGCTTTCCCCTCAGATCCTCGCCTCGCTCGCAGCACCAGTCGATCCGCCCAGCCCCAGCCGACGTTGCCGACAGGCAACATAAGGAATTCGGCTGTCGGCACCGCAGGCACCTCCGATTGCAGTACGAATCGTATACATTAGCGCTGCCGGCCCACTCCATCTCAATCGCTCTTCTTCCGAGCCTACTCTACGCATGCGTACCCCGCGGCTCGTTTCATTCTTATGGCCATTCTCAGGGCATCGACGGGTGGTGGCCCGCTGGGCGCTGTTGCTCTGTGCGCTTGCTGTAACAGCCGGTGCGGTCGAGCCGAGCGCCATCGCAAGCGTCCCTCCGGCAGCCGCCGTCATCGATAGAGCCGCGATTGCGATGCGTAGCGATCCGGAAGCCGGGCGTCGCGCCGCTGAAGAGGCGATTGCACTGTTGCGGAGTCAGCCGGATGCCGATCTGGAAGTCCGTGCGCGCTTGCTCCTGTGCGATTACTTGTCGGAGCGCGACACCGGCGCCGCGCGCGCGCAGCTCGATAGCATCACGGCGCTGTTGCCGCACATCAGACGCAAGGGACTCGCGGCAGGCAGTTTCGATTGCCGCGGCCAGATGGAAGAGTCGGACGGCGATCACGTCCGGGCGCGGGACTATTACGACCAGGCCATAGCGCTCGCCGAGCGCGAACACGATAGTGAAATGCTTGCCGCCGGTCTGTTTTCGCGCGGCTACCTGATGGGTTTGCAGGGGCATTATGCGAGCGGACTGACGGATTTGCGCCGTGCACAGACGCTCTTCGAGTCGGTCAACCTGCCAATGCATTCGCTCACGACGCTGAACGGCATTGCGATCCTTTACAACCGCATGGGCGACTACGAGCAATCGCGTCATATCTACGAGCGCGCGCTGAAGGCGCAGCGCGCTGCCGGATTGCGCCGCGAACAGGCGGTGACTCTGTACAACCTGGGTCGCGTGCACGAGAATCTCAAGGATTGGAACGCTGCTGAGCAGCACTTCAATGAATCGGTGCGCGTCGCTCGCGAACTGAACTACGCCCGCGCGGAAGCCTATTCGTTGCAGGGGCTGGCAGATGTCGCCAATGCTCGCGGCGAGCCGTTGACGGCGCTCGCGAAGCTGGGATCGGCTGCAGAGTTGCAGCGGACGATGCCGGATGCCCGCTTGCGCGCGCAAATTCAACTGGTGCGCGGAGAATCGCTGCGGCTGCTGGGTCGCTACGGCGAGGCGATCGTCGACCTGCAGGCCGCCCTGAAATTCTTCGGCGATACCGAGTCACTGAGCGAACTGCGCAACACGCACGAAGTGCTTGCGAAATCGCTCTCCGACTCCGGTGATTGGCGCAGCGCCTATACGCAGCTCGATGAGGCGAAGCGGATAGCCGAACTGCTGTTCCGCAATCAGATCGACGAGAGGTTCTCCAGCCTCAAGGTCGAGTTCGACACGCACGCCAAGGAGCAGGAGAATGCGGTCCTGATGCGAGAGAACGAGGCGAGTCAAAAGGCGCTGGCCTTCGAGCGACAGGCGCGCAGGCTCAATGCGATCGTCATTCTGCTGATCGTGCTGCTCGCCATCGTGCTCGGCGTGCTGGCGGTCTACCAGTCGCGTATCGGCCGGCGGATGCGCAGGCTGGCGATGACCGACGAACTCACCGGCCTGCCCAATCGCCGATCGGTCCTCACGCGGTTCGAACCCTTGCTGCAAACCGGCAGCATCCGGGCGTGTGCGATGCTCATCATCGATATCGATCACTTCAAGAGCATTAACGACAAGTACGGTCATGCCGAAGGCGATGCGGCGTTGAAGCTGGTGGCAGAGGTGCTGAAGACACTTCGCGAACCGGCATTCAGCGGTCGATTGGGGGGCGAGGAGTTCGTTGCCGTGATGCCCGGGGCGGATATCGAGATGGCGTGTGCGATCGCCGAGACGCTGCGTCAGCAGGTCATGTCGCTGGATTCGCTGCCCTGGCTGAACGAGCGACCGATGACAGTCAGTATCGGCGTCGCGGTGGCGCGTGCGGACAAGGACTCGGCGAGTGCGATGCTGCATCGGGCGGACGTGGCGCTCTATGAAGCCAAGCGCGCGGGCCGCAATTGTGTCATCACCGAGTACTTGGTGGCTGCGCAGAGTAAAGCCCGCGCCTCCGACGGCACGGAGGACGCCGAGTCGCGTCCGCCGCTGACTGCAGGCAGCGTAGAATTCGCCTGATCGCAAGCCGTAAATACCACGGCTGGCCGCGCGCACTGGGCGCACCGGACGTAGCGCAAAACGCGCAGCGGACGCTGCGACCCTGTTTCACGTTTCCCCTTGCGAGCTTCGCGTCGGAACCTAACCGACACGACAGCCGTTCCAGCGCCTTCTCTGCTGGGACAAGGCTACTGGGAAAGCCACGGAATCACTGGATAGCCAGGGCTGCGGCCGAGGGGCTGACCGCGCTGCCGTATCCGCTGCGGTTGCCCTTGCTCGGGACTCCTAGCCCATCTCGGCGCTGCGCAAGACACGTACACTGCGTCAGTTTCGCCAATGACGCCGTCGTCGCCTACACTGCGACCCGCATGCAACGCTTGCTGTGCGACCATTGAAGGCGATTTGAGATGACGAGCAGGTGATGTTGAA
>JAIBJL010000497.1 GCA_020029545.1 Gammaproteobacteria bacterium | reverse complement strand
TGTAGAACGGCAGATGACGGCCCGCTATCGCGAAGTCCTTGGTGTTGTGCACCCGAGTTGCCGCGTACAGACCGATCCCGACCGAGATGATCCAATAGACGATGACGAACCAGAACAACGCACCCATGATGCGGCTTTCGAACGAATCGGAAAGAAGGGAATATAGCGCGGATCGATTCGGCTGCGGCGCTGCCGGACAGCAACCTCGCTGACGCTCCTGCGCATGCTCGCACGCCGGCCTTCGCGATCCGGCGACCCCCTCCAGGGGAGGGGATTCGGCGCCCGCCGCTTGAATGTCGATTCGCGAACACGAAACTCAGAACGTATAGCCGAACGTTGCACCGAGGCCCCAGTCGGGGCTGATCTCGGAGAAGCCGGCGATGCCGTAGATTTGCAACTTGAGGTTCGGCGTGAGCTTCTGCGAGACGAAGAACGAGGCCTCACTCACCGGATCACGGCCTGACAGCAGCTTGTCGCGGAAATCGTACGAGAGTCCAGCCGACGTCGCGTCGGAGAACTTGTACGAAAAGCCGATACCGGCATACCACGGATTTCTGAAATTGGTTCGTCCGCCGAGTTTCGTGCAAGTCGCATCACGGAGTTCGGGGTCGCCCTTTCTGGTCCAGCCCACAGTGAGGTAGGGCGAGAACTTGCCGAAAGCCTGATAGAGATCTGCTTGCGCCGAGTAGTCGCTCTCGCCGGTGGTAATCAAACACTTGTCGCGATCGGCGGTAGCGAGCTTGACCTTGCTGCCGAGGTCGAGGCCGACGAGCGATTTACCTGGATCGAGCACGGTCATGAACGCCGAGGCGGTGACGTCGCCCAGACCAGACTGGGTCTGCGCAGCGCGCGTCACTATTGGTGTCGAGCTTGTCGTGCTCGTGGACGCGGTCGGACAACCGGCTGGCGGATTGTCCTCCGGTTCGCCATTGCCGCTGACCAGGCATTCGTTGGTGCCGTCACCGCGAATGAACTGGCTGGGTGTCGACGCATTTACCAGGCTGGTAGTGGTTTCGCCGGTCTCTCGGTTCGCCGTTCCCTTAATCTGCACCAACGGCACGACAAGGCGGAAGGTCCACGGCCCGGCTTCATACTTGACGCCAATTGGCACGGTCCAACTATCGGTCTTTTCCGGATCGCCGTATTTGCCGCTGGTGAATTCGGCGCCGGTGGTCACGCTTACTTGTGAGAAAGCTGCCGTAGGTGCGCAGGCTACGCCGAGCGCGATGAGGCGGGCAAGAAGTGACGTCATTCCCTTGGCTTTGGTCCGAAGTTCGTAGGCGTTGACCGAATGCTCGATTGGCATCGTAACGAAGCTTCAAGCATCGAGCATGCCAGAACTCCGGGAAAATGGTGGCAATCAATTGCGGCCGCTACGGCCGGATTCCGGCTTCACCGTCCTTTCGGCACGGTCGACGGCCGTTTCGGCTTTGCCGTTCTTCTCGACCTTTTCGAGTCTGTCCATTTTCTCCGGCTTCTCAAGCTTGTCGCTCTTTTCAACCTTGTCGACTTTTTCCATGCGACTGCCCCGATCTCCCGAGCCGTCACCCCTCCCACCGGGCTCCTTGCCACCTTTGCTGCCATCAATCCCGCGCCGGTCGTCGCTACCGCGATAGACACCGCCGCTGGATCTTCCGCCATCGTCGGAATCGTCGGAATTTTTGCCTGGGCCGCGGGCGCCCGCCCGGTCTTCGGCGCCGCCGCGGCTGCGGCCGCGATCGATCTCGACCCGGCGCGCGGTGATTCGGCGACCCGGCTCGAGCCGCCCGACCACCCGGACAAGGCTCCCCTCCACGATTCCAGAGACCGCATCACGGCCCTGGCCGCCTGCGGAAGTGAGCAGAACCTCGAAGCCGCTGATCTGGAGCCCGTGCTCACTGCGTCTATGCACCAACCCCTCGGCCACCACGTCGCGCACCCTGCCGGCGAACGGCAGGGATGGATCGGCACGCCATTCCCGTACCTGCAAGTGCCGCCCATCCCATTTCCCGCGAACCAGCAACTCGCTCCCCGCGGCCCGTGCACCGACCCCGGCGACGCTCAGGCCATCGAGGTTGGCCACGGCGCCGTCCCTGTGCAAAAGGCCGATCGCGCTCGCAGCGCGCAGGTCGGCGGCCGGTTCGACACGGGTCGCATGAACAACCCCTTGGACATCGCGCAGACCGGACACTCTTACCGAACTGCCTGCCGTTATCCTTGAAACGTCGACGGCGGGGGCCAGGCGCACCGGCTGCCCCATCACCTCGAACACGCCACGGTTCGGCTCGGTTCGGGTTACCGGACCCTCGAGGGCATTGAGTATCGCGATACTCCGGGCGGTGAGCCCCTTGGCGCCCGCACCTGCCTCCATCGCAACCACCTGGCCGAGCGCCAGCCGGTTGAGGCTGCTGGACCGACCATTCATCGAAACCGGTGTCGATGAGTCGAAGTGCACTTCCAGTTCGCCGATGCAAACACTCGCAAACCCGGTGATAGTCCCGACTATGCCGGTTCCACCGACACCGAAATCAGCCTGGTCACCGGTTCCGCCGGTGCCACCGGCAGCGGGCATGCCGGTGCCGCCAATACCTCCTTGCTGCGCTCCGGTGCCGCCGATGCCGCTGCCCGGTTGGAGGCAAGCTTGAGCGGCAATCGCGCCAGCCGACAAGAGCGGCACGATACCGGCCAACGCGCAGGCGGCCAGCATTCGCACCTTGATGAAGAAACGGCGATCAGTGCGTGGAAGCCGCATCGATTTGGACACCCGCAGCCGAATCATCCTGCTGCGTAGCCTCGCTGAAAAAGTAGATGCCACAAGTGAAACGCTGGCGCGACTGGTCGCCGGCGCTGTCCTGTTCTTCGAGGATCATGGCCCGACGGTTCAGGGTCAACAACACGTCCATCCCGGCCTTGGTGGCCAATTCACGCAGCTTGGCGACCGACGGCGCCGACAGCGCGTCATAGTGTACGCTGCGCTCCAGAAAGGGCGGTCCTTCGCCGAGCAGGTTGTGTGCAGCCGCGGAAACGTGGTCATGCAGGTTGTGGGCAAAGTAGAAGGCCTTTTCTTCGAACCCCCGCTGCGGGATGAATGCATTGGCATCGAGAACGACTTCATCGTTCTCATTGACGTGCACCACACCCAGACGCAACCACTCGTCCAGCACGGCGCGCGAGCGGATGTCCTTGCTGATGCTTGCGACCAAGCCTTCAAACGAAAGGTCGCCGCCGGACTTCGCCAGCCGCGGCAGCTTGCGCGGGCCACCTTGCGGATCCTGGTATTCGGGCAGGCCCGTCCACGCGGCAACGAGTTGCGCGCCGAGGGAAACGGCAGGTGGAATCTCCTCGGCACTCGATTCGTCGAGTTCGCGCAGGCGCCGGACGTCCTTGCGATGCACTCCGGTCAGGAGGCTGATTCGGCTGTCCGTCT
>JAIBJL010000175.1 GCA_020029545.1 Gammaproteobacteria bacterium | reverse complement strand
CGCTCGGCATTCGCCACGTCCATGTGGGTCAGCCGGCTGCGTTCCCGACGCAGCTCGGCACTTCCTGCATCCATGTAGGTCGGCCGGCTGCGTTCCCGACCCAGCTCGGCACTTCCTACGTCCATGCAGGTCGGGCGCAGCGCGATGGACAACTAGGATCAAAAAGAGTGGAGCGTCTGCGGATCACCCGCGAAAGCACTGCGCCCTGTAAACTATCGCGTCGACCTGCCTCCCACCCGATCACGGAGCTGACATGAGATTGAACCAGGGCCGCGGCATCGCATGAGCCACAGGCTGTTCCCAAGACATCGCCCCATGAAGCTGGGCATCGGTGTGCTGCTCGCCGGCCTCGCGCTGCTGCAGGGATGCGCTGATCCGCAGCGGACGACGCCCTCGAGCGCGCCTTCGCCCGTCACGGCGCAGACGCAGCGCGCACCGGTGCCGGGTGCGCTGAATGTGCCGATCGAGTATTACACGCTGAGCAACGGCTTGCGTGTCGTACTGTCCGCAGATCACTCGGTGCCGACCGCGACGATTGGCGTGTACTACAACATCGGCTTTCGCCTCGAACCCAAAGATCGTACCGGCTTCGCCCACCTGTTCGAACACCTGATGTTCCAGGGTTCGAAGAATCTCGCCAAGGGCCAGTTCTTCAAGCTGGTGCAGGGTCTGGGTGGACAACTCAACGGCTCGACGCGTTTTGACTTCACCAACTACTACGAAGCGTTCCCGTCGAATGCCCTCGAAACCATGCTGTGGGCCGAGGCAGACCGCATGGGCAGCCTCGACCTCACGCAGGAAAACCTGGTCAATCAGCAGGGCGTGGTCAAGGAAGAAGTGAAGGTCAATGTCCTGAATCAGCCATATGGCGGCTTTCCCTGGTTGCAGCTGCCGCAGTATGCAAATCAGAACTGGTACAACGCCCATAACTTTTATGGCGATCTGCAGCACATCGATGCAGCGACGCTCGATGAGGCGCGTGCCTTCTTCAACACTTACTACGCACCCAACAACGCGGTCCTGGTGATCGCCGGGGATTTCGAGAATGCCCAGACGAAGCGCTGGGTCGAGCAGTACTTCGCACCCATTGCGAAGCGACCGCTGCCGTCGATGCCGGACATCACTGAGCCGAAGCAGACAGCCGAACGCATTGCGCGACAAGTCGACAAGCTGGCGCCGCAGCCCGCGCTTGCGATCGGGTATCACGTACCGCCCCGCTGGACGCCCGGTCATTTCGCATTCGGCCTGATCGACGAAATCATGCTGCAGGGCGACGCGTCGCGACTGTATCGCGACCTGGTGCAGAAACGCGGTTATGCCGCCAGCGTGTCCGGTGGCATCAACCTGCTGGGCAACATGTTCAACTACAGCGGGCCGATGTTGTGGTCGGCCTCGCTGATCCACGACGCGGGCACCAGCGAGGCACAGTTGCTGGCAGCGATCGACGAGAACGTCGATCGCCTGCGTACCGAACTCGTCACTCAGGCCGAGATCGATCGTGCGCGGCGCAAGATCCGCTCGGAGCTGTACGACATGATCGGCTCGAGCTCGCGGATCGGTCTGGTCGATCTGCTCGCAAGCTTTGCGCTGTTCGACAACGATCCCGCGCGCATCAATCTCATCGAGGCGGAGTTTGCCAAGGTCACTCCTGAATTGATCCGCCAGACCGCGCAGCAATACCTCGGGCGCGAGAACCGCACCGTGCTGGTGATCGAAGCGGGTAAAGCGCCGAGCACCGGCCCGACGGCGCCTGCCGCAGGAGCTGCCAAGTGATTCGCCGAGCCTTTGTAGTTATCGCCGCCCTGCTCTGCTGCTCGCAGACCACGCTGGCGCAGCAGGCACCGCCGCCCCCGGGCCCACCTCGCACATTCGAACTCCCCACACCGACGACGATCACCCTGCCGAACGGTTTGCAGGCAACGTTCGTCGATTTCGGCGTGGTCCCCAAGGTCAGCATTGCGATTTCCGTACGCGCCGGCGCGCTGAATGAAGGCGATCGCATCTGGCTGTCGAGCTTGACCGGCGATCTGATGAAGGAAGGCACGGCGCAGCGCACTGCCGAACAGCTCAGTGATGCCACGGCGCAGCTGGGCAGCGAGATTTCTATCGGTACCGGCGACGATGAATCGTCGCTGTCGATGGATGTGCTCAGCGAAGACGGCGCAACGGCGGTCGCGCTGCTCGCCGAAGTACTCACCCAGCCGCGCTTGCCCGCCAGCGAACTGCCGCGACTGCGTCAGGACTACCTGCGCAATCTGAGCGTACAGATGACGCGGCCGCAATCCATCGCCAGTGCCGCATTCGGTGAACTACTTTATCCCGCGCATCCGTATGGCGCCTCGTGGCCAACGCCCGAGCAATTGCAGGCGTATACGATCGAGGACATCAAGGGATTCTACGAGGCCAATTTCGGCGCACGACGCACCCATGTGTATGTCGCCGGCAAATTCGATCGGGCAACGATCGAACAGGCGATTCGCGACCAGCTCGGTTCGTGGCGCGAAGGACCCGCACCGTTGCAATTGCCGCCCAAAGATCCGGGTGCCCCGAGCGTGCGCCTGATCGATCGTCCCGGCGCACCCCAGTCGACGCTGCGAATCGGCCAGCGTGTCATCGATCCGGCACAGCCGGATTTCATGGCGCTGTCGGTCGCGAATACCTTGCTGGGCGGCAGCCTGACCTCGCGGATTACCATGAACCTGCGCGAAGCCAAGGGCTGGGCTTACTCACCCAACAGCAGCCTTGCTACGCATTATCGTCAGGCAGTGTGGTCGGAAAATGCCGATGTGAAAGCGGCCTCCACGGGGCCGGCACTCAATGAGATCTTCAGCGAAATCGCCACGCTGCGCAGCGAGGCGCCCACCGAGCCGGAACTCACTGCGGTAAAGAACTATCGCAATGGCGTCTTCGTGCTGTCGAGCGCCACGCGCGGCGGTTTGATCGGCCAATTGTCGTTCATGAATCTGCAAGGATTGCCTGACGATTGGCTATCGACGTTCGTGCAGCGCCTGTATGCCGTCACACCGGCGCAGGTCACTGCCGCCGCGCGACAGCATCTCGATCCGAAACTGATGTCGCTCGTCGTCGTCGGCGATCTGGCGACGGTGCGACCGCAGCTCGAAGCGGTGACCTCACTACGCACCGCGTTACCGCCGCTGCCGAAATCGCCTGCGGCCAAAAAATAATGAGTGTTGACAGCCCCTTGCACCGAGCCAAGCAATGACCGAACGTGATGTGATGGAGTATGACGTGGTGATCGTCGGCGGCGGACCCGCGGGTCTCGCCTGTGCGATCCGACTCAAGCAACTCAATGCCGAAACCAATATCTGTGTGCTGGAAAAGGCATCGGCGATCGGCGCGCATTCGTTGTCGGGCGCGGTATTCGAACCGGGGCCGCTCGATCAGCTGCTGCCCGATTGGCGCAACCAATACACCGGGATGAAGGTGCCCGCGACGGAGGACGTATTCCGAATCCTGACCAAGACCGGGTCGATTCTGGATTCCGTCTTCAAGCTGGTACCGAAGGTGCTGCCGAAATCGATGACGTACAGCACGCCATTCAACAATCATGGCAACTTCATCATCTCGCTGGGCCAGCTGACACCCTTTCTCGCGCAACAAGCCGAAGCACTAGGCGTCGACATCTTTCCCGGGTTTGCAGCCGCCGAGGCTCTTTTCGATGAGAAGGGCGCAGTCAAAGGGGTGCGGATCGGCGACATGGGATTGGAGAAGGATGGCACACCGGGTCCGAACTTCACTCCCGGAGTCGAGGTGCACGCCAAGCTGACCCTGCTCGCCGAAGGCAGTCGCGGCTCCGTGTCCAAGCAACTGATCCAGCATTTCAAGTTGCATGACGGTCGCTGTCCGCAAACCTACGCGCTCGGCTACAAAGAACTGTGGCAACTGCCTCCCGGCCGCGTGCAACCGGGCCGCATCGAACATACGTTGGGCTGGCCCGTGGACTGGAAAACCTATGCCGGCAGTTTCGTGTATCACCTCGACAACGATCGCGTCTATGTGGGGTATATCGTTGGCCTGAACTACGAAGATCCGCGCCTCAAGCCCTTCGAAGCCTTCCAGCAATTCAAACATCACCCGAGTGTGCGGCCCCTGCTGGAAGGGGGAGAAATTCTCTCCGCCGGTGCACGCACGGTAGTGACCGGTGGCTGGCAATCGCAGCCCAAGTTGGACATGCCCGGCGCGCTGCTAATCGGAGATGCCGGGGGCACGTTGAATTTCGTCAAGATCAAGGGTGTGCACCAGGCCATTCGCAGTGGCGTCGCGGCGGCAGAACACATCCACAAGCAGGGTAGCCAGGAGGGCTTTGACCAATACTGGCGCAAGTCTGCAGGCGGTCAGGAGCTGTACCGCGTGCGCAATGCGAAGCCTGCGTTCAAGCAGGGCATGTGGATGGGGCTGTTGAGCACCGGTTGGGAATTGCTGGTGGGCGGTCGTTCGCCATGGACGTTTAAAAATCCCGCGGACTTCGCGCAACTCAAGCAGCTCGACCAATTCAAATCGCCTGACCGCGACTGGGTCAGCCGAAAATTGCCGCCGCGCGACCGGTTGGCCTCGGTGTTCTTCGCCGGCAATGTCCACGATGAATCGCAACCCGTGCATCTGAAGGTGCACGACACTTCGATCTGCGTCGACCGCTGCACCAAGGAATATGGCAACCCCTGCGAAAACTTCTGTCCGGCCGGCGTGTACGAAATGGTGAACGATCCCAATGGCGGGCGGCGACTGCAGATCAACGCCGCCAACTGCGTCCACTGCAAGGCCTGCGACATCAAAGATCCGTACGAAATCATTACCTGGACCACGCCGGAAGGCGGTTCGGGCCCGAACTATCAGAATCTTTGATGATCAAGGCCATAGGTTAAGCCGTAGCCAGTTTTCCATCGGCAACCGATATCCGTGACTGTAACGACGGCAACCAGCGCATCGGTCCAGGCGCTGTACGCAAGCGAGTGCCAGCGTCTGGGCTATCAGCCCGACGCTGCGCAACAGAAAATGGTCGTCGCACTCGACGATCTGCGCACTCGCCTGCTCACACCGCAACCCAAATCCCTGCTCAAGGGACTGTTGGGGAAGAAGACCCAGACGCTGCAGCGTGGGTTGTACGCATGGGGCGGCGTCGGTCGCGGCAAGACCTGGCTGATGGACCTGTTCTTTCAGAGCCTGCCGTTCAAGAACAAGCAACGCAGTCACTTCCATCGCTTCATGCAGTCGGTGCACGACGAATTGAAAAAGCTCAAGGATGTCGCCGACCCTCTCGAACTCATCGCCGACAAGATTGCCGGCAAGACGCAGCTGATCTGCTTCGATGAGTTCTTCGTCTCGGACATTGCCGATGCGATGCTGCTCGGGACGCTGTTCGGCGCGCTGTTCCAGCGTGGTGTCACGCTGGTCGCCACCTCGAACGTGCCACCCGACGATCTCTACAAGGACGGTTTACAGCGCGCCCGCTTCGTACCGGCAATCAAACTGCTGAAGCAACATACGCAGGTCATGCATATCGACGGCGGCGCGGACTACCGTCTGCGTCTGCTCAAGCAGGCGGCGATCTGGTTCGACAGTCACGATGCGCACACTGCGCCTGCCATGGAACAGCTGTTCTTATCGATCGCCGGCGAGGCGGGCAAACCGGACGGCGTGCTGACGATCAATCATCGACGCATCCACACCATGCGCCAGGCGGACGATGTCATCTGGTTCGACTTCAATCAATTGTGCGACGGGCCGCGCGGCCAGGCCGACTACATCGAGATCGCCAGGTGCTATCACACGGTATTCCTAAGCCAGCTGCCCATCCTGGACAGCGAGCACGAAAACCAGGCACGTCGCTTCATCACCATGATCGACGAGTTCTACGATCGCGGCGTCAAGCTCATCGTCTCGGCGGCCAGCGGGCCCACCGACTTCTACGCAGGCAGCCGACAGCAATTCGAAATGCAACGCACCCAGAGCCGGCTCATCGAAATGCAGTCGCAGGAGTACCTGGCGCGGCCGCATCAGCCTTGAACGCGCGAGGGCGATCCCGCAGGAAGCCGATCAAATCCTTCAAATAGCCGGTTCGGAACCGTCTCGCAGAACCCCGCTTGACGGAGGCACTCGCCGACACGCCGGTGATCCTGATTCATGGCCTCCGGCAATGTGGCAAGACCACTCTCGCTGCAAGTGGCCAAGCGGCGAGGCTACCCGCTACTACACATTCGACGACGATGCAGCGACGCTCGCGGCTGCGCGCGCCGATATCACCGGCTTCGTGGATTTTTCTTTGCCAAATTTTGCCATACTGGGCTATGATTCTCGTATGAGCACTATGAATATCTCCTTGCCTGACTCGCTGAAGGATTTTGTCGACGAACAGGTCAACGAGCGCGGCTACGGGACGAGCAGCGAGTACGTGCGCGAACTCATACGAAAAGATCAGGACCGCCTGCAGCTGCGACGTCTTCTGTTGGTGGGCGCTGCCTCTGCGCCCACCAAGCCGGTTGATGGCGCCTACTTCGATAACCTGCGCCGAAAGGTTAAGGCGGCCAAGCGCGGCGCGGCGCGGTGAAGCCAAAGCCAGTCATACCGCGCGATCAAGCTGATCGGGACGTCGATGAAGCAATCGACCACTACCTGAGTGGGAGCGCGCCGGAGGCTGCACTGGGCTTCATTGATGCCCTGGAGCAGGCGTATAGCCATATTGGCCACCATCCAGAGACGGGTTCGTCACGCTATGCCGGAGAGTTGAGTCTGCCTGGTTTGCGCTTCTGGCCGTTGAAGAAGTATCCGCACCTCGTTTTCTACTTGGAGCGAAGCGATCACATCGACGTCTGGCGCGTACTCCACGGCAACCGCGATATCCCTGCGTGGATGCGAGATCCTGATTCGATCTGACGAAGGGCCTCGCACCCTGCGGGTGCTCCTGCCGTCGTCGACCGGTGCTGAGTTCGACCCTCCAGCGCAGTCATGTTCTCCGGCTCGCCGTCAGTCTCGTGCACGACTCGGCGTAGCGAACTGGCTGGTCTCGCGATTCTGACTATCTACCGGCGATCAGCGCCATCATTTCTGGATAGTGATGGATCGCGCTCCTTGCTGGAGGTCGCAGAGCGGCAGCTACCATGGCTTGGGCGATATCGGTTGTTCGAATTGAGCGAAACTTCGCCGGCGTCAATGGCGCAAGTAGCGACAGAACAGCCGCAAGCATGCGGGGAGTGTGCTGGGATCCGATGATTACGCCTGGGCGGAAGATACTCACGATGGGCGGTCCTTGACTCACGACGCCCGCTTCAGACTCGCCTTTGACACGAGCGTAGCGTGGCATCCCTGCAGCACCCGAGCCGCTCGTTCTCGCATTGATGTCGGCCCCCAATGCCGACATGAAGCAAAGATGTTGCACCTTGCCGGATTGCTTCAGCCCTCGGGCAAATGCAACATTGAGATCGACATCGACCGCGCGATGCTGCTCCAAAGAAAGCTGCGCCGTTCCCGCGCCGATGCCCAACACACTGAAGCCCACCGCTTCCATGGCGCAATCGTGTAATGCCTCGACGACAGCCTGAGCAAGTTTGGCTGGATCCATCTGTGGCACCAATCGCTCCTGTACGTACGCAGCAGTTCGCAAATTGAGCGGACGCCGCGTCATGACGAATACACGGCTGAAGCGGCCGCTGCGCACGATCTCCGCGAGGAGCGCTTGGCCAACTGAGCCCGATGCGCCTAAGACAATGGCGGCTTGGTCAGCCATGACTTTTTACCTGCGGACGCCGCCTCCTCGATAAGCGCGGCAATTGCCACCGGATTCGCGATGTAGACAGCGTGGCTTCCGGGCAGAGATTGTGTTGTCGCGCCGATGCGGACCGCCATTGCTCGCTGTGCGTCCGACGGAATCATCTTTCCTTTTGCGAACCGGCCGATGGCCGGTTGCCGAGAATCTCCATCCGCACGACTTTCACATCGCCCTCGGCCAACTGGGGCAGCTTCGCGAACCAGGCCTGCACGTGGGCGGTAGCATTGTGCGCTTCGAAATCTGCCTTGCTGGCGAAGATCTCGTAGAAAATGAAATGACCGGGTGCTTCACGATCCTCATGCAGGAAGTACAGCAGGTTATTGGGTTCGGCACGCACTTTTGCGACCAGCCCGAGCGTGGCCTCGCGCAGCTCGCGCTCCTTGCCGGGCTTGGCACGGATTTCCGCTACGACGGAGTACGTACCCTCCGGTATGTTGGCGTAGAGAATTTCGGCAGTCTTCTGCGGCAACGGCGGCGCCGCAGTCGCCGGGACATCGATGAAGGCGGCCAGCATGCAAGAGATCGTGAGCAGGTGACGCATTGCAGACTCCTCGCAGTCAGATAGGCAGGCGATTCAGGTGGCTAACCTTCCACGAGCCGACGCCGCGCTGCGCGTGCATCGTCGAATGTCTTCTTCACTGGCCCGAGCGCCTGCACGAACTCGAGCTGCTCGCCTTCGCATCCCTTGCAGTAGATCAGCCGCCAGCCATTGGACTTTCCTTCGGTGATGCCATTGCTGTTGGCGTCGAGCGGCGCGGCTGCGCGTTCTTTCTCGGAAAACACGGTGACGACTCGATTCGCCCTGACCTGCGTCATGCCCCGGCGCGCCGATTCCGACTCGAGATCGGCGATGAACTTGTTGAAGTCGACGTCATCCCGAATGTGGAAACAGATATGCATCATGCGAGGGAAAGCGGGACTCATGTGATCCAGCGGCTCGGCGAACGCAGCGCCACCGCCGCTTGGTTGCTCGGCATCTCGATACTGCAGCAGCTCGATGACGACGTTGTCGAACTGGACGAAGCGCACGTCGAGACGCTGTGCACCGCCCTTGAGGTCCGGAACACCCAACGTGCGCGGATTGACTCGACGCACGCGTGCCTCGATCTCCTGGTCGGTCAGCAATGTGTTGTGTATGCGCTCGCCGTGGAAGTCACCGTCGCGCATGACTTCGGTCCCGCCAAGGACTTCGGTGTAGAACGCGAACGCGCGATCCATGTTCTGCACGGTCAATCCGAAGTGCTGGACACCTTGCAGCCGTGCGCCGAGCGGTCCGCTGTTGCGAGCGGCGGCGTGGGCGGGCCGCACATCTGCGGCATCGCTTGCCGGCGAGATAACTGACGCCAACAGCACACCAGCGACGAAGAGCCCGGCGCCCTGCATCACACGCCGGCGTTCGAGATCTGTTTCCGCAGTAGCTTGCAGGTCGCTCATTGTTCGGCTCCTTTCTGTTTCCATAGACGAATCGTGGCAATCGATGCTTGCGCGTATCCGGCTGGCTCGGTGTCTGCGCCGAAACTCGCGCGGCTTGTCAGCGTATTGGTCGTCAGGAGCCCGCCAACGAAGGGCGCCGGCAGGTCGCTGAGGACGAGGTGACAGCGCACCGGGAAGAGACCGCTCTCGGGAACGTCGATCAGCAGCGCATGGCATTCGCCGCGGCCGCGGAAGGAGATCGCGTTCAGCTGGATCTCGGCATAGAAATTCTGGCGTGCGCGATCTTGCGTCGGGCCAAAGCAGCCGCGTAGCTCAGCAACGTGAGCGCGCGCCGCATCGACGACCCTGCC
>JAIBJL010000496.1 GCA_020029545.1 Gammaproteobacteria bacterium | reverse complement strand
GCTGTTGGCCAGACGTGCCGAGACGAAGCACAGGTCGAACTTGCGGCCCTGGTCGCGCGCCTGGCGCATCGTCTCCAATGCCGCATTGCCCGATGGGGCCGACTCGACGGCAACGCCGCGCTGTGCCAGGCGAACCACCATCGCCCGTCGCGCCGACAGATTGGAGTCGACCACCATCGCACGCAGGCCGCGCAGTTGCGGCACCGCGCGCTCGGACGCGGCGCCCGAATGCCCTGACTGCAGCGCAACCGAGCACCAGAACGTCGACCCGGCCCCTTCCGTGCTGTCGAAGCCTACCGCGCCACCCATCATCTCGGCGAGTTGCTTGGCGATCATCAGGCCGAGCCCGGTTCCGCCGAATTTGCGGGTAGTGGAACTGTCGGCCTGCGAGAAGGCCTTGAACAGGCGATCGCGCGCAGACTCGGAGACGCCGACACCGGTATCCCGCACGCAGAAGCGCAGGCATTTTCCGGCATGCGTGGACTGGGTGTCGAGCAGAATTTCGATCTCTCCGGCGTGGGTGAACTTGACCGCGTTGGACAGGAGGTTCGACAGAATCTGCTTGATCCGGTGGGGATCGCCGATCGCCGAAGCGGGCACGGCGTCGCCGAATGAGAGGATCAATTCCAGCCCCTTGGCCTGGGCACGCTCGGCGAATAACACGCCGACCTCCTCGACCAGTTGCACCGGGCGGAATTCGACCTGCTCGATCTCCAGCTTGCCGGCCTCGATCTTGGAGAAATCGAGCAGGTCGTTGATGATGTAAAGCAGCGACTCGGCGGAAACCCGCAGGGTCTTGGCGAAGCGGCGTTGCTTTTCCGCCAGGTCGGTTTCCAGCAGGAGGTCGGTCATGCCCAGCACGCCGTTCATCGGCGTGCGGATTTCATGGCTCATGTTGGCAAGGAACTGCGTCTTCGCGCGGTTTGCACTCTCGGCCAGATCCTTGGCCGATTGGAGTTCCGCGGTTCGCTGCGCAACCTGCTCCTCGAGGTGGCTGCGATGCTCGGCCAGTTCGCTGTCGCGCGCCTCGATCTGGGCCAACATTTCATTGAAGCCGGAAACGAGTTCGCCGACTTCGTCGTCCGAGCGATGCCCGACGCGCATGTCGTAGCGCTTCTCGCTCGCCACGGCACGCGCAGCGGCAGCCAGTTCGAGAATCGGGGTCGCCACCTCGCTGCGCAGGCGGCGCGAGAACAGGTAGGCGAGGCAAAACGCAAACAATGCGCCGGCGCCGGACATCCCGAGCTGGCGCATCAGATTACCCCACATCTCCGACAGGTCGACGTGCATCGTCAGGTAGCCGACGATCTCGTGATCCTCGACGATCGGATGGCTGACCGTGATTTCGCGCGTGAAGCCGATATCGTGCATTTGCAGGTGCTCGGAAGCCGGCCGGGAAAGCATCGGTCCGGCGGGCTCGGCACCCGGATAGGCGGCGAACAACCTGCCGTCCGGGAGCGAAATCCACGCAGCGAGAATGTCCGCGCGGTTGCGCAAGGACGACAGCGTCTTTTCCCCTGCCGGGCGATCGTTGAAGCTGATCGCCGCCGCGCTGTTCGCGCCGATTGTTTCGGCATAGCCCTCGAGTTGCGAAAGGGTCAGTTTGCGCTGGGTATCGAGCTGACTGATCGAAGCGATCAGGTAGCTGACCGACAGTCCGACCAGGGTCACCGCGACCACGATGGCGGTGAGTTTTTTCTGCAGGGGGAGTCTGCGGATCGAGAACATCAGTTTTTCCCCCGCATGCTGCTGCTGTTGCGCGCCAGCTTGAGCAACTGGGAACTTGCCTTCAGGCTGGCCCGCTGCAGCGCGCCCAGGTTGACTTCGAACTGCACCCGTTCGTCGGCATTCAACAGTCCGATGCCGCCGCCCATGTCGATGAAGCCGTCGATATCGCTCACGGTGAGCAGTGCCGGCTGGCTGCCGCGCACGATCGAGGCGACCCGTCGTTGCTCCGACTCGCTGACGTACAGGATGTGACAGCCGCGAAAATCCTCGCTGGCACCACCCATTCGCCTGACAGCAACCGAGTGACCGTGCACCGTCCTGCCGTCGAAGGAATCGAACGATGCGCCCAGCGTATCGCGACCGGCCAGGCACATCACGAACGGCGCCTCCATACTTGAGAACGCCTCGGCCGGCCACTCTATGTATTTGGCGAAGTTGTAGAGGAATCCGGCCTTGATCTGCGCCTCACTCAATGCCTGCGCCTGCAATTGCGGGGCGCCGCAGAGCAACGCCAGCAGCAGGCCGCCGACGATGCACAGCATGAGCGGAACCCGCAAGGGAATCATCGCCTGATCGCTCAGAAGGCGAGTTTCGCCTTGACGTACCATGCGCGCATGACGTCCAGCGTCGGCGTGGGGATGTAGTCGCCGACCCATTCCGGGTGGCGGTCATCGAGCAGATTCTGGCCGACCAGCGAGAGTTCGAGAGCGGGTGAGGCGCGCCATGCCAGGCGCAGGTCCAACTGCGTGTACTCGGGAATGTTGATGCCTTCCCTGCGACTCACGTAGCGCAGCCATCCATCAAACTGCCAGTTGCGCGACAGATTGTGCGACGAACGCAACGAACCGGTATGGCGTGCCGTCTTGCCCACGTATTCGACATCGCGTCCGGCCCCCGTCGGATCGATCATCGTCTGCCGAGCGTAGCTGTAGGCGGCCAACAAGCGCCAGGACTCCAGCGGGTGCCAGTCGGCGGCAACTTCGAGGCCGTGGGTGTTGGCTTTCAGTCCCATCGTGGTCACGAAGGTGGTTTGCAGATAGGGCACCAGGCCAAACGCTGTGGTGACGAAATTCGTCCCGAGGTCGCTCGGACTGCCCGTGCGCAAGTCCGTATAACGCGCCACATAGGCTGCCGCATCGAACGACAGGGAAGGTGAAACCTGCTGCCGATAGCCCAGATCGAACGAGGTGACGTTCTCGGACTTCTTGAGCCGGCCGGACGCGTCCACGTGGATCAGATTGTTCAACGGAACTTGCTGCGAAGGCGGTTGCACCTCCAGGTCGATGTTTACGTCCTCCTCGGCCTGAGCCGGCGTGCGGACGGCGCGCGACGCGGCCCCCCAGACGGTTTGTGTTTCGCTCGGCGTCCATGCGAATCGCAGGTTCGGCTGGAATTCCCAACCCGTAAAACGGTTGCGCTCGATCTTTGCACCGGCGATCAGACGCAGCTTGTCGGGCATCAGCGCCCACTCATCGTGCACAAACGCGCTCAATAGCGAGATGGTGCGGTGATCACGCTGGAAGGAGAAGTTGGGCTGGCGCGGCGCCGCATGATCCTGCGAAAACCGATAGCCCAACCCCCACATGAAGTCATGCGATCCGCGATGCAGCCGGTGCTGCATGTCGAGGTCGGCCGTATCGCGCGAGTCGAACAGCGCAATCGGGGTATCGATTCGGGAATGTTCG
>JAIBJL010000495.1 GCA_020029545.1 Gammaproteobacteria bacterium | reverse complement strand
CAATTGTGGCGCTCGCTGCTAAGTAAGCACTATTCACTTAGGAGCAATGGTCAGTGGGGACGGGGATTCGGGATTCGGGATTTAAGATTCGCTCGAAACTACTGCAACCGGTCTCAGAAGTAACTGCACTACACTCGCCGCGTTACGAATCCCTCAATCCCGAATCCCGAATCCCGCTCTTAAACTATGCTCCAGCAGACCATTTCTCCGATCGACGGCAGCGTGTACGTCGAACGTCCCTACGCAACCGAGTCCGAGATCGACGCGACACTGACGCGCGCCCGCATTGCGCAGGGCGACTGGAAGGAATTCTCGATCGGCGAGCGCGCGCATATCCTGCGGCGTTTCTGCGAAGTGCTCGAATCGCATCAGACCGAGATTGCCAGAGAACTGTCATGGCAGATGGGCCGTCCGATCCGCTATGCGCCAAACGAAGTTCGCGGCACCCTGGAGCGCGCGCGGCATATGATCGACATTGCGCCTGCCGCGCTCGCGGATCTGGATGCGGGTCCACGCGAACATTTCCGGCGCTTCGTACGACGTGAACCGCTCGGCGTCGTGCTGACCATTGCCGCCTGGAACTATCCCTATCTGATCGCAGTGAACAGCATCGTGCCGGCATTGATGGCCGGCAACGTGGTGATCCTCAAGCATTCGGCGCAGACGCCGTTGTGTGCCGAACGCTTCGCGCAGTGCCTGCGTGCTGCCGGTCTGCCGCATGGCGCATTCCAGACATTGCATATGCGCCATGCCGATACCGAGCGAGTGATTCGCGATCCGCGCATCAACTTCGTCGCCTTCACCGGTTCGGTGGCCGGCGGTCGCGCGATCCAGCACGCAGCGGTGGAGCGCTTCATCGGCATCGGACTCGAACTTGGCGGTTGCGATCCCGTCTATGTGCGGCACGATGCCAACCTTGCACACGCTATCGAGAACATCGTCGACGGTGCCTATTTCAACAGCGGCCAGTCCTGCTGCGGCCTGCAGCGTGTGTATGTCAGCGATCGACTCTACGACAGCTTCGTCGAGGGCTTTGTCGATCTGACGCGTCAATACCAGCTCGGCAATCCGCTGGACGAAGCCACCACGCTCGGTCCGGTCATCCGCAGCAGCGCCGCCGACGCCATTCGCGAGCAGATCAACGCCTCCGTGAATGCGGGCGCGACACCGGTCATCGAAGAAACGGAATTTCCGGACAGTCGTCGTGGCACAGCGTATCTTGCGCCGCAGATATTGATCGATGTCGATCACTCGATGAATGTCATGCAGGAGGAGATCTTCGGGCCGGTCGCCGGCATCATGAAGGTACGTTCCGACGCCGAAGCGATTGCGCTGATGAACGACACCAAGTTCGGCCTCACCGCGGCCGTCTGGACGAATGACGAGGCAGCGGCCCTGGACATAGGCCAGCGCATCGACACCGGGACTTTCTTCATGAATCGCTGCGACTATCTCGACCCCGCGCTCGCCTGGACGGGTGTCAAGGATTCGGGGCGCGGTGCGACGCTGTCCGTGGTCGGCTACGAACATCTGACGCGTCCGAAATCGTTTCATCTGCGTACCCGTATCGTCTGATTGTCTGATCGCATTGCATCGCTGCAGCAGGCTCGACCATGACTTCACTACGCGGTAACTGGAACTATCCGACGCTGGTCCGCTTCGGCGCCGGGCGTGTCGCGGAATTGCCTGCCGCCTGCGGCGAGCTTGGCCTGAAAGCACCCTTGCTCGTCACCGACCCGGGACTGGTCGCGCTGCCGATGATCACGGACACGGTGGCGCGTTGCGCAGCCGCCGGCCTGCGTTGCGGCCTGTTCGCGGAGCTGCAGGGCAATCCCGTCGAAGCGAACGTTACCGCAGGCGTGCATGCGTTTCGCAACGGCAGACACGACGCAGTGATCGCCTTTGGCGGCGGCAGCGCACTCGACACCGGCAAGGCCATCGCGCTGATGGTCGGCCAGACGCGGCCGATGTGGGACTTCGAAGACCGCGAGGACTGGTACACACGCGTGAATGTCGCCGGCATCGCCCCGACGATCGCGGTACCCACGACGGCAGGCACCGGCTCGGAAGTGGGTCGGGCTTCGGTCATCACCGATGTGCGCGATCACACCAAGAAGATCATTTTTCATCCCAAAATGCAGCCGATCCTGGTGATCGCCGATCCCGAACTCACACTCGGACTGCCGCCGCATGTCACAGCGGCGGTCGGCATGGATGCGCTGTCGCACAACCTCGAAGCCTATTGCTCGCCGTTCTATCACCCGATGGCCGAGGGCATTGCGCTGGAAGGCACGCGCCTGATCAAGGAGTGGCTGCCGATCGCCGTGCAGGAAGGCAGCCATCTCGAAGCACGCGCGCATATGATGGTGGCATCGACAATGGGTGCGACCGCCTTCCAGAAAGGTCTTGGCGCGATGCACAGCCTCAGCCATCCCTGCTCGGCGCACTTCAATACGCATCATGGCCTGACGAACGCCGTCGTCATGCCCTATGTGCTGGCATGGAACCGGTCGGCGCTGCAAGGCAAGATGGAACGCCTCGCTGCCTTTCTTGGATTGCGGGACCGTTCGTTCGATGGTGTGCTGCAATGGGTCCTGGGGCTGCGCAAGGACATCGGCATTCCCGCGACTCTCGCGGATCTCAAGATCAGTGCCGATCAGGCAGCGGCATTGGCGCAACAGGCCTTCGATGACCCGTCAACCGGCGGCAACCCGCTGCCGATGACCGTCGCTGGCTTTGCGCAGCTGTACCGCAATTGCGCCGACGGACGCCTGGAAGCCGCAGCGTAGCGGTAGCATTCAGACGTGATTCACGATCGCGAACCAACAATCTACACATGCGCAAGCTGACCTGCACCGTGCTGGTATCGATGCTGCTGGCGACCACCGCGCAAGCAGATGCCATGCGTTGCGGGAACAAACTGATTCGCGATGGCGACACACGGTCTGCCGTGCGCGAGTTATGCGGTGAACCAACGGATGTGCAGACGCGCACGATTCTGCGCAAATCGTATCTCGACCGATTCGGACGGCGCCTCTATCTCGGCGAAGAAATCGAAATCCCGGTGGAAGTGTGGACCTACAACTTCGGCCCGTACAAGTTGCAACGCCGCGTGCGGTTCGTCGATGGGCTGGTGGAGGACATCGAAACGCTGGGCTACGGCTATCACGAGAAAGACGATTAGGTCGGCCGGTGTCCGGTTGCAATCCGGCCCGCGCGTTCTCCAATGCCTCGGCCGCTACGACACCGTCGGTTCGACGACCTTTGCCGCATGCACCACGACTTTTACGCGCTCCTCCAGAATCCCGGAGCCGAAGTTGTGCAAGCGCTGCAGGAAGCTTTCCGATACTTCGAAGCCGCGCGGCACCAGCAACGTCCCCTGGTGCGTACGCAGGTCGGTCATGATCGTCATCCCC